>JAEUIL010000574.1 GCA_016794255.1 Planctomycetaceae bacterium
CAATCACGACGGCCCCTGCCTTGACGAAGTCTTCATAGGCATCGCGGAACGAGCAGGCCTGCGTGGTACAGCCCGGCGTGTTGTCGCGTGGATAGAAATAGAGCACGACGACTTGCTTGCCCAAGTAGTCGGCCAACTTCAACGACTTGCCCGAGTGCGAAGCGAGCTCGAAGTGCGGAGCTTGATCGCCGACGTTGATCGTGGGCATGAAATAATCCTTTGACAGCCAGAGTGCCATCGCGCCACCGAGCATTGCCGCCACGAGCCACCTTCGCCGCGCACTGCGTTTGCGTTCGGGGCTTGGTTCTGCGGCGGCGAGCGTGTCGGCGGACACTGAAGTATTGCGAGTCATGCTCGGATTGTAGCACGAGCCGCGCGGGGGAAGAGGGGGATGAACCTCGAACGTGCCGGCCCCCACGATTGAATTGCGCCCCGGTCCGGCCTACGCTCTACAGCGATCTCTTTTCCCTCGCACGAGTTCCACCTCATGGTCACTCATCTACTCCGTGTGACGCTAGCACTGCTGGCGGTTCACCAATTCGCCGTGGCCGCGTCGTTCACGATCGTGCGCGATCACCAGCCGCTGGCCGAGATCGTGATCGCCGAGCAGCCGGCCCGACTGGCAAAGCTCGCCGCGAAAGATTTGCAGCACTACATTGAGAAGATCAGCGGCGTGAAGTTGCCCGTGGTCACTGCTCTGACCGGAGGCGCGATTCGCCCGATCTACGTCGGTCGCAGCCTGTTCACCGATCAATTGCAGATCACCCCGGCGGGGCTTGAGCACGGAGCGTTTCGCATCGTGGCCCGGGCCGACGCCCTGGTGCTGCTCGGCAAAGATGCCGACTTCACACCGCCGCCGCCTCACAACCGTCATAACGGCGACATCGCCCGGGCGACCGCCGAATGGGATCAGCTCACCGGCGCGCAATGGGGTTTGCCGCACGTGCAGCTCTACAAGTCGTACGATCACCAACTCGGCATCTGGGAACAAGACGAGCGCGGCTCATTCCACGCGGTCAGCGAGTTGCTGCGTCGCTGGGGAGTGCGATGGTTCATGCCCGGCGAGATTGGCGAGGTGATCCCGACGCTCGCCACGCTCGAAGTGCCGCTCGGCGACGAGACGATTCGCCCCGACTTCGCGCTGCGGTATCCCTACCAATCGTTCAAACGATTCAGCATGACGAGCGTCGACGAGATCCTGTGGCAATTGCGCCTCGGATTCAGTCAAGCGCCGGAAGTCATCGGCCTCAGCGATTTGGGCCACGGCACGCTCACCGTTCATTCGCGACCCGAGTTTCGTGCGGCCTATCCCGATTGCTTCGCCCTGTTCAACGGCAAACGCGAGACTGCGGGCAGCTTTGGCAGCGGCAAGCCGTGTCTCTCGTCGCCCAAGTTGTTCAGCGAAAACGTCGGCTTTGCGCGCAAGGTCTTTGACGTGTACGGAGACCCGATGATCTCGGTCATGCCCGAGGACGGGTACGTGTCGCTGTGCCAGTGCGAGTTGTGCCAGGGGCGCGGCTCGCCCGAGCGTGGCTGGAACGGACAGATCTCCGACTACGTCTGGGATTACGCACAGCGTGTGGCCACTGAACTGCTGAAGACGCATCCCGATCGCAAGATTCTGTGCCTCGCATACGGCGCGTATCAGGCCCCGCCCACGAAGATCGAGAAGCTCAGCCCCAATATCGTGGTCGGCATCACGCAGTCCCGCGCCGCCTTTTATCAAGACGCCGAGCGCAAACTGCACGAAGATCTGCGGGCCGCATGGTTGCAGAAGAGTTCAAATCCGCTCTTGATCTATGAGTACTATCTCGCCTCGCGGACGGGCCATGTCTACGAGTCGCTGCCGATGTTCTTCACGCGTCAGATCGATGCCGATCTCAAATCGCTCAAGGGGAAAGCATATGGCGAGTTCATCGAGGTCTACCGCGATTGGGAAGGTTTGAAGACGTTGGCGATCAACCATCTGAATCTGTACGTGACGTCGCGTTACTGGTGGCAGGCCGACCAGAATCTCGACACGCTGCTCGATGACTACTGCACGAAGTTCTACGGTCCCGCCGCGGCCGAGATGCGGGGGTTCATCGAACATGGCGAGAATCACTGGATGCAGATGCGTAAGGAGCCGGCTCAGATCGACGAGGCGTTCGCGCTGCTCGCCAGGGCCAAGGCCAAAGCGGCAGGCCACGCGCAGATCGCTCAGCGTATCGCGCTCATCGCCGACTACATCGCCCCGATGAAACAACTGCGCAACCAACTCGCGCACCAACGCAAAAACGTGCCGCACGTACAAATTTTGACCAACGACGGCAAACCGATCACGGTCGATGGCAATTTCGACGACGAACTGTGGCAGCGGACCGGCGGGGCGTTTGGGCTCGCCGAGTTGGAGACGGGCCGACAGCCAGTCTGGGGCACCACGTTCAAGGCGGCTTGGCAGAAGGACAGCCTCGTGATGGCGATCACCTGCCGCGAGCATGACCCGAGCCGATTCGCGAAATTGCCTAAAGAGGTCGATAGCGGCTCGCTTTGGGATCACGATGTGGTCGAGTTGCTGATCGAAACGCAGGCCAATTCGTACTATCAAATCGCGATCGGCCCGAATGGCACGGTGAGCGACTTGGACCGCAAGGATGGCAAACTCAACACGCTCTGGAAGTCGGGCATCGAGGTCGCCACGGGCCGCACCGAGGGGGCGTGGACCATCGAGTTGCGGCTGCCAATCTCGGACGAACAACAGGCCGTGCTAAATCCGCTCGACGGGTTGGCCGGTCGAGCGCCGAGCATCACGTATCCCTGGCACTTCAACGTCTGCCGCCAACGCCTGGGCAATCAGGGAGCGGAACTCTCGGCGCTCTCACCCACCGGCGCGGAAAACTTCCACGTCACGGATCGGTTCGCGATCCTTAACCTGAAAGTGAGCGGCGCTTACGAGAATCCGTCGCTCGATCCGCAGTTCACCGAGGGCTACGTGCTCCAGCGCCGCGCGGGCGCCGACCTGATCAAAACCGGCGAGCACGCCGAAGCCTACGAACTGTTCCAGCAACTGGCGTCGCGCAAACTCACGCCATTGCAACAAGCCGACGCGTTGGAACTGGCCATCGAGTGCGCCGTGAAAGTGAATCAGCTCGAGGCCGTGCCGGGACTAATCGAGCAGATCCAACGGCCGTACGAGAAGCGGCTGGCCACGATGCGTTGGCAATACTTGCAGCGCCGTTCGGCTGAGACGGTCGCCGATTTTCAGAGTGAGGATTGGTCGAAGTGGCCGGATACGTTGCGTGGACAGGCTGCGTTCTTCCGCGGACTCGCCTATCAAACAACGGGCGACGGTCCTCGGGCCGAACGGGATCTCGAAGATGCCGCCACCTGGACGACGGACGACAATCTTCGCGGCGAGGCGTTGCTGAATTGGGGCCGCGTCCGGTCGTTGATCCTGAAGGATGACGCCCGCGCGATCGAGATTTACCGCCTTGTATACGACACCCGCAACGAGTTCAAGCACTGCAACGCGGCCATCGCCGTGGCCGACATTTTGCTCCGCCAGGGAAACAAGTCGGCCGCGAGTGCCGAGCTAGCCCGGATTGATATGACTAAGATGACGATTGACCATTACCGAAACTTGATGAAGCAGGCCCAAGAGCGGGTCGCAGCCGCGAAGCCGTGAGGATCAGACGCTCTTTGCGGTCCGATCGGGTGGCATGCGAACAAGCCGAAAAGTCGCTGCCATCGGGACGGGGCAGAGACCGCCGGGCTCAAAAAACCTCGGCCAAACCCATTGCAATCCCGGCCGAGTCCGGTAAACTGTCCGACTTAAGTTGTTGTATAGATTCGTTGTTGGACAAGTTTTCGCTGGTTAACGAACGGGTCGGCGCTTAGCCCAGTGCAGGTGCCGCCGACCACGTGAGGGATGTACATCTGCCGATGTCAATTACTAAAGATCGCAAGCAAGAACTGATCGGTAACTTTCGTCGCGAAGAAAAGGACACGGGCTCGCCCGAGGTCCAAATCGCTTTGCTGACTACACGCATTAGCGAGTTGACCGAGCATTTTCGCACGCATCCGAAGGACTTTGCCAGTCGGCGCGGATTGCTGATGATGGTCAGCCGT
Organism: Planctomycetaceae bacterium; assembly: GCA_016794255.1. Lineage (GTDB taxonomy): Bacteria > Planctomycetota > Planctomycetia > Pirellulales > PNKZ01 > JAEUIL01. The sequence goes on from JAEUIL010000574.1 coordinate 4,108, forward strand.
CGTCGTCGCTTGTTGGATTACCTCAAAAAGGTCTTCCCGCAACGCTACCTCGACATGCTCCGTCGGCTCGATATCCGCAAGTAAGCCACATTGTTTGTCGCCCAGTATTCGGGTGTTTATCGCCCAGTTCTTGGGGTGCGGCGGTCGACCGAAACGTTGGTTCGGGTTCGATCTCGCCCTTAAGGCAGCGACCTGCGGTGGTTGACGGTAGGTTTGCAGATCACAAATCCCTCTCGCGCTATGTCCAAGCAGACATGCGATCGGGTTCGAGGCGCGTCTCGCGGTTGGCCATGTTGATTGGCCACTGTGAGGATCGTGATTCGAGCCGGTCCCTCGGCTTGGTCTCGTCGGTGACACGTCATGTGGATTGAGTCAGCCCAAGCGACTCGCAAGGCTCGCTAGCCTTCGCTTGGACTTTTCGCCGCTCGTTCTCGGTCAGCCCGCGAAACGTAGTCGGAAAGGTATCCACTTGAGTACAAATAAGGTCCGTGTCGAACGTCAAATTGGGCATGCAGTTCTCTCCATTGAAACCGGTGTGCTTGCCAAGCAAGCGGCCGGTGCCGTCATCGTGCAGTACGGCGATACCGTCGTGCTTGTCGCGACCGCTACCGGGGCCCCGCGGCCGGGCACCGATTTCTTCCCGCTCACCTGCGACTATCGCGAACGCACCGCTGCGGCCGGCAAGTTTCCCGGCGGCTTTTTGAAGCGCGAAGGTCGCCCGACGATGCGCGAGACGTTGACCTCGCGGTTGATGGATCGCCCGATTCGTCCGTTGTTTCCCGAGGGCTTCTTCGACGAAGTCCAGATCATGGCCAACGTCTTGGCCGCCGATCGTCAGAACGATCCCGACATGCTGGCGATGAACGGCGCGAGCGCCGCGTTGGTGATTTCGAAGCTGCCGTTCCAAGGCCCAATCGGCTCGGTCCGCTTGGGCATGATCAACGGCGAGTTCGTCGTGTTCCCCACGACCGATCAACTCGAAGAGAGCGAACTCGACTTGGTCATCAGCGGCTCGAAGGATGCCGTGTTGATGATCGAGGGTTTCGCGCGGGAAATGCCCGAAGACCGCATGCACGCGGCGATTGTCGAAGCCCACAAGTACGTCCAAGCACTGTGCGAGTTGCAAGAAGAGCTCGCCCAAAAGTGCGGCGTCCAGAAGCCGGCTTTCGAGGCTGCTCCAAGCGACGGCGTGTACGAGAAGCTCAAGGACAAGTACAGCTCGGCGTTCAAGACCGCGGGTCAAACCAGCGGCAAGCACGCCCGCGCCGATGCGATCAACGCGCTCAAGGAGCAAGCGATCGCCGACCTGATTCCCGATCCGAAGGCCGAAGGGGCCATCACGCCAATCGCGTTCAACACCGCGTGGTCCAAGCTCAAGGAGCGCGTGATCCGCGATTTGATTCTGGCTGGCACCCGGCCCGATGGCCGGATGTCGACCGAGTTGCGTCCGATCGAGTGTAGTGTCGACGTCCTGCCGCGGGTCCACGGTTCGGCCGTGTTCCAACGGGGCGAGACCCAGGCGCTCGTGACGATCACCCTCGGCACTACCCGCGATGAACAACGCGTCGACGGCCTGATCGAAGAGTACAGCAAGAAGTTCATGCTGGACTATTACTTCCCCAGCTACTCGGTCGGCGAAGTTCGTCCGATTCGGGGTCCGGGCCGTCGCGAGATCGGTCACGGTGCGCTCGCCGAACGTAGCGTGAAGGCCGTGCTGCCGGATCCGGATGAGTTCCCGTACACGATCCGCGTGATCAGCGACATTCTCGAATCGAACGGTTCGAGCTCGATGGCCACGGTTTGCGGTGCGACCCTCGGGTTGATGGCGGCCGGCGTGCCGATCAGCAATCCCGTGGCGGGTATCTCGATCGGGTTGGTCAAAGAGAGCGCCGATCAATGGACGCTGCTCACCGACATCATCGGTGACGAAGATCACTACGGCGATATGGACTTCAAGGTGGCCGGCACGCAAAACGGTGTCACCGGTATCCAGCTCGACCTGAAGATTGCCAGCGGTCTGAGCTACGAGATCGTGCGGGCCACGCTCAATCAAGCGCGTGAAGCCCGGATGCAGATCCTGCGTCACATGCTGTCGGCGATCCTCGAGCCGCGCGAGCAGATTTCGGCGTACGCACCGCGTTTGCTCCGCACGCAGATCAACCCCGAGAAGATCGGTCTGTTGATTGGCCCGGGCGGCAAGACGATCCGCGGCATTCAAGAGATGACCGGCGCTGTGATCGAAGTCGAAGACGACGGCACGGTGACCATTGCCAGCGACGATGCCGATGCCGCCAACGCGGCGCTCCGTCGGGTCGAGGCGCTCACCGAGAACGTCAAGATCGGCAAGATCTACGACGGTCGCGTGACCAGCGTCAAGGACTTCGGTGCCTTCATCGAGATCATCCCGGGTAAGGATGGTCTGTGCCACATCAGCGAGCTGGCCGACGGTTTCGTCAACAGCGTGCATGACGTGTGCAAGGTCGGCGACACGATGCAGGTCAAGGTCATCGCCATTGACGATCAAGATCGCGTGAAGCTCAGCCGCAAGGCGGTGCTCCGCGAGGCTCAAGGGGGCGGCCAGCCCAACTAGGCTGTTCGATCCGAGTCGAAATGGAAACGCAGACTGGCCGGGCTCACACGAGTCCGGCCAGTTTTTTATGCCTGCTTCGGAGTATTGAAACGGAAACGGTTCCTGACACCTTTGATATCCCCCTTTTACGGATACTTGCGATGGTCGTTGAACGCGACTATATTTACGGAGACGCTGTACTTCCATTGCACCACATCATGCAGGTGAGACATGGAATTCGAATTTTTAAACGAGCGAAAAGACAAAAGCCGTCCAGTAGATGGCGAAGACTCGATGGAGCAAACGCTCATCAGATTCTTTCATGCGATTCAGCCTGATGCGCCGGATCGCGAAAACAATGGGCTACAGATATTTGAAAGCCAAGTGTATTGCTCAAAGTGCGGTTATTCCTTCTCCTTCAAAGAAGGCTGGGTGGCAGCTCCACCGACAAATGTACTTGCTAAGGTGAAATGCCATAATTGCGGTGCAGATGCGGCGATTCGAACGAAATAGAAATACAATGCCAGCCTGGTAGAGATTGTGACGACAAAGATCGTACAATCCAAGATTATCTCCGGCATAATCTACGAGTGCGTACCCATGCATACTAACCGTAAATGTGGCATATGCGAGACACCGATTCCGGCCTTTGAACTGACACAGGCCGTGACTTTTCCTGAAGATGCGGAAGCCGTCCTAGACTTAGTACAAGGCAGACTGAACGTCTACACTTGTCCGATCTGTGAAACGAGTACCTCATTACAGCCATGCCTCATCGTTGCCGACCCTGGCAAGAGACGACTTGCAATTAGCGGGATCACGGTCGAGCGATGCTTAGAAATGCTCAAGCAATCTGGAGCGGACGCGTTTTTATCTGACGCAACTTTGGATATTCAATACTGCGACGACTACCAAGAAATTGCCAAACAAGTGTTGGGTTGGATTGAACAGTACCTTGCTCAAGCAACTTATGCCCTCTTTCATGACGAAGACATTCCCGTTGATTCCGAAGGACTTAAACTTCATCAGACTCCTCTGGCTCTATTGATATTTCATGGGCAACTAAGAGGTGAGATTCCGCTGAAAATGGTCACTGATCCGCCGGTTTCTGCGGAGGAAGCACGGAGATTACTCAACACACTTTACTCGGCGGTCGTGATCGATTTGGTGCGAGACTCTTACATCGTGGGATTACGTCGCGGCGGACTCGGTTCGTTTCTGAGCGTAGTCGAACATCGTATACCTAGCCGATGTTTCACATCGGATGTGCTAAATCGTTTTGCCGAAGAGTGTGTTGAACTTGACACGACGATTCTCGGTGATCCGGTCCAACGATTCCGAGCGTTTAAGGCGGAGTACTGCATGGCTGTTGTACACGCCATCGCGGACCAGCCTAATCCTCGGAAATCGATTTGGGCATGGCTGATGCTGACCGTGTTTAGAGTCTTGAGAGCAAATCAAAGCTCCAATCTTCGAGTATTGTCTGTTCCTCCGGAGGTTCTTCGTCGCACGATCTCGTTTGAGACCCTTTGGAATGTCGCTATGAAAGGAGAGGTTGACGATCTTCATCGCAAAAAAGGATACTTGGATGAGGTTTTTGCCTTTGCCGAGTCTTTAGGCTACGCCTCTCGGATAAACGAGACGATTCGCGCGGCCATCGACATCCATTTCCCCGACTCTGAAGAGTGGTCCGACAAGGAAATGGTGGAGTCGTTGATTGCGAGCGTCGAATCTACCTTCGTTGAGCAACAACTCGATCACTCTGCTTCACCAGTAATTGTGGCAGAGGCAGTTGCCAGGTTTGTCGAAGCAATGCTACAGAATGGTCGCTCGAAGGCGGCACAATTGTTTGCCACGCATTGGTTGAACGATGCCGCAAGGAATCAGCGAGACTTATGTCTAGGCTGGATCGCGGTAAAATGCTGCCGAGCATTCAATTTACATTTCCAGCATCAGGTTGCCATCGACACGCTCTCAAAATGCAGTGACCAATTGCCACTCGAAGAAATCGCATCCAAGCAAGTAGATCTTGGAATCGCTTTCTTTTGTGAGTTGGGCAACTGCTTTCGATACCAAAGTAATTTTGACGAATCGCTCGAAGCTTACGAGGCCGCCGAGAAGATAATCGACCATTCGGAGGGGGACTTTACCTCGGAACGAATGGTTCTGATCCATAATCAAGCCATCGTTCTGAGGAGCCAGAAGCGTTATCATGAAGCAGTTCCACGTTTAGAAAATCTACTAAACGAAATTAACGACACTCCATCGGAACAGCTTGCCAGAGTGTTGTTAAGCCTGGCCGTCGCATATTATGAATTGAACCAACCTGAAAAGGCTTTAGAACCTGCGATACGCGCCTATAGCATGATGGAAATGCCGGGACAAATCGGACAAAGAGTGCGCGCTGCAATCATTGCGACATTCTCCCGGGTCATGATCGACCGGATGCAATCGCTGCCGGAACTGGAAGATGCTCTGTCTCGAACTCAACCAGACAGACCTTGGGCTCCACTACTTGCCTACTGTCTTCTCACCACTGCGATCAAAGCACCCCATCGGCTCGACCTTGTCGCGCGTGCCCAACATTTCATCAAATCCTCGAGTGCAGTCGCCACACATCCTCCCGTGATGATGTCACTCGCTGAGTGGTATTTTCGAGTCGGAGAGACAGATACTGCCAAACAAATCATCGATCGATTAGCTCGGTTGATCGGCCCCAGACGCCTATGGCCCTGGCAAATATGCCACCTTCAGGCTCGCTTACTTCCCGAGCAAGATATCCGCGGTCGATGGAGCTTGTTAGAATCAGCACTGCGATCGGTGGAAACTGAAGCTCCAGATGAGGCGGGCCAAGAATATCTCTCCGCTTGGCTGAGCGATAAAGACGAGTTTCAGCGTGACTTGTTGCAAACAGCCGTGGCTGCCGTTCGCCAACGACATGCTTCACCCATTGCACTGATCGATGTCTATGAGTTTCTCAACGCCCGTGAGATTCGCTTCGGCGGTCCCAATCAGAATACGGGAGGAATGGGCACGGGTGATTTGTTTCAGCGATTGTCAAAGGTTTTCGCGATTCACCCGGCTAAATTGTTCTTTTTCGTTGAAGGTCGCGAGGCGATTCATGTCGTCTGCGCCGATATCATGAGGTCGGCTCATACCCGAATCATTGCGGAATTGCCGACTCGGGCGATTCAGAAAGCTGCGGCTTTGTTTTTCAAACGAGTTCCTTTTGTAGTGACTGGAATGGAACAAGAGATCGAGGGGGTGCTAACAGAATCGCTGCGAATGATCGGTGGCACGATTGCAAATGCCTTGGAACCTGGAGATCATGTCTGTTTACTCCCTTCCGCATCGCTATTGGGTTTACCGCTTCATGCGATGGCTGATTCCAGTGGACGGTTGGTGTTAGAGCAACACCCTATCAGCATTATTCCCAATTTATCGACGCTCTGCACCGTAATCGATGGCCGTTCGACCGTGACTGCTCAAACCACGAGTGCGATTGTAGTCGTTCCGAAGATGACTGATACCACTCAGTTCAAAGGGCAACTCGATGCGACTGCGGATGCGATCCACCGATACTATGGCACCTTGAAATACGACTTACGAGGCAATGAAGCCACCATCACCAGATGTTGTCAAGCGATAGCGGATGTAGACCAGATCGTGTTGTTGTGTCACGGCGCGAATGCCGGATCATTTAAAGGGACAGGTTTTTGCCTGAGTGACGGCGAAGTATTACCGCCTGCTCTACTGCCGGTCGAGGAACATCGGGATCTTAAACGATTTATCTTGGACATTTCAGACCTGGGACGAGTGCCGCACACTCCATCGTTGGTGTGTTCAGTTGCATGCTCGTCGGGCCGCACGCGATCAGGTTCAGGCGGCACTCACATCGGCTTGGAGCGTTTATTCTATTCCAAAGGGACTCGGACAATAGTCTCACCCCTATGGGACGTTGAGCAGCAGTCGTCACTGGCATTTATCGAATTGTTTTTAAAGAACCTACAGACCGCCCATGAAAAGAGCACTCTAGCGCAAGCATATCAACAAGCCTGCTTGAGTATCCGTGAAATATATCCGGCCCTGTTTCAGTGGGCCGCCTTTAGCTTAAATGGCAATTGGATTTAATACAGGAGAATGATCGTGGACGGGTTGACCGCTGCCATTCAGGAATTGCCAAGGGCGCAAATCTTTGAAGCCGTATTAGCACTGAGGATTTCATTCGTAGAGCATGCAGATGGCGACGCGCAGTGGCCGAAGAAATTGTCCGACTTCTTGACCGAGATTCAAAACAATCCGTTCAGATGTGTCGAAGAGTTGGAGCAACTGGCCAGAGCGTTCTTGCTGGCGGTCACATGTGACACGGAGTGGCAATCTCGAGTTCGGACCGTACTTGACGGCACCGGCCGCAAGAATTTTATCTTCGGGGCATCAGAAATGCTAATTGCCGGACAAACCTCCGTATTGGCACTTACTACTCTACTAACCTGGTGGAGAAATCGAAGATCGACCGATTCGATCGAAGTGGAGATCGATGCCGACGGAAAATGGACCATTTCCTGTGGAGCAACAACCCTCTATGAAAACCGTGGTCGGATCGGAGATGTGATTGCATCTATTTCTAACATGGTCAAGCATCAGACTTCGGATGACTTTACAGCATTTTTGAGTTACCGGCGACTCGGTGACAGCGAGACAGCGCGAGCGATCCGTGCAGAACTCAAGAGTCGCAACCTACGCGCATTTTTGGATATTGACGATCTTGGCAGAGCTGCTTTCGACGAGCAACTATTGCATCGGATCGAATCAATACCTAATTTCGTCATTGTACTTTCACCAGGTGCGTTAGATCGTTGCCTGAGTGACGACGATGACTGGGTACGAAAAGAGATTGCGCATGCCTTCCTCAAGAACAGAAACATTATTCCCGTTCTGAAGGATGACTTTAAGTTTCCCGCCAGTCTTCCTTCTGATATTGCAAACTTGCCCCGTATCAACGGAGTCATTTACTCTCACGTTCATTTTGAATCGGTAGTGAATAAAATGATCGCATTCATGAACACATAGGATATGACTATGTATTATTTAACAAAATGCCATTAGTCGAGTATCTCCCTGAAGGCTCAAGCTGTCTCTGCGTCAATGATATGGCAAGCGAGAGACCAAAAGGTGTCAGGAACCGTTTCTTGACAACTTACTCCCTTTCGGCTGTTTCTCGCCACATGGGAAGTTCGCGCCGAGTCGCCGAGGGAGGTTACGTTTACCACGTGCTCAATCGGGCCAATGCGCGGATGACGATCTTTGAGGACGCTGCCGATTTCGTAGCGTTCGAGCAGCACTTGCGGCAGTCGGTCGAGCGGACCGAGATGCGGCTATACAACGCCAGTATCGTGGTCATGCCGCCATTGAACGGAAACGGATCGAGCGCGATATCGACCCGCGAGTTATTTTTTTTACATGCTACGAGAAAAGGCTTGAACTTCGTCGTTATATTTTCTTCCCTTCGTGGCAGGAGTCCTTGCCAGCGAGTAAATTGAGGCCGTCGCCGACGCTGTTCTGCGGCCTTGTCACGCCCCGCCTGGAGTCGCCCGCCATGATCCGCTCGCTTGCCTCACTCGTCGTGCTTGTCGCGCTCATCGTCCCCGTCACTGCCGCCGAGCCGATCACGCCCACCACTGTTATCAAACTCTTCAACGGCCAAGATCTCACCGGCTGGTACACCTGGCTGCAGGACACGAAGTACGAAGACCCGCGGAAAGTCTTCACCGTTCACGACGGTCTCTTGCACGTCTCGGGCGATGGCCTCGGCTGCCTCACCACCAAGCAAGACTATCGCGACTATCGCTTGGTCGCCGAGTTCAAATGGGGCCCGCGCACGTGGCATGGTCGCAAGGAAAAGACCAAAGACTCCGGCATTCTCATTCACTCCTTCGGCGAAGACGGTGCCTACAACGGCATCTGGATGAAGTCGATCGAAGCGCAGGTGATCGAGGGTGGCTGCGGCGACTTTATCGTGGTCGCCGGTCAAGGTGCGACCCCCGAGACGCTCAATGTCGTCTGTGAAACAGCCAAAGATCGTGACGGCGAAACCATTTGGCAAAAGGGCGGCGAGCGTAAGACCGTCGCCCGTGGTCGAGTCAATTGGTTCGGACGCGATCCCGACTGGAAAGATGTGCTCGGCTTCCGCGGCAAGAACGATGTCGAAAAGCCCGACGGCGAGTGGAACCGCATGGAAGTGATCTGCGAAGGGGGCAAGATCACGAACATCGTCAACGGCGTGGTCGTCAATCAAGCCCTGGACTGCATGCCCAAGTCGGGCAAGATTCAGATTCAGACCGAGTTGGCCGAGGTTTTCTACCGCACGTTTGAACTCCATCCGCTCAAGAAGTAACTCACCATGGCTGAGCCGATTCAATTGCAAAGCCGAACGATCACCGGTCATCGCCCGGGCCCGCATTTGTTGGTGATCGGCGGCGTACACGGCGATGAGTTCGAGCCGATGCTCACCTGCCGACGTTTGCTGCGCGAGATCGACGCGGCGAAATTGAGCGGTCGATTGACCGTGATTCCATGTGTCAACGAGCCGGCGTTCGCCCGCTGTCAGCGGACCGGTGAGGATAACCTCGACTTGGCGCGCGTTTGCCCGGGCGATGTGAACGGTTCGCTCACGCAGCGGATCGCGGCGGCGCTGGCCGAACACATTCGCGCGGCCGACGCGCTCATCGATCTGCACACGGCCGGGCATCGCTACCGCATGCTGCAACTCGCGGGCTACTCGCTCCATCCCGATGCGACGGTGCTCGAACGCCAACGGAGTATGGCCCGAGCGTTCGGCTTGCCGGTGGTGTGGGGCACCAACGCGCGGTTCAACGGCACGTCACTCTCGGTGGCTCGTGATGCGCTCAAGCCGGCCATCTACGTCGAGAACGGCGGCGGGGCGACCTTCGATCCCGCGGGAGTCGAGTTGAACGTGTTTGGTTGTCGGCAAGTGCTGCGGTCGCTCGGCATGCTCGACGAACCGGTCGAGAGCCGGCCCGTGCGATATTTTGTCGAAGACGATCGCGATCACAGCGGGCATTTGCAACGGCAACATCCGTCTCCCGCCGCAGGCTTCTTCGTCGCGACGGTCGCGCTCGGCGAGGTCGTCACGCCCGGGCAAGTCATCGGCCATGTCACCGATCATTTGGGCGACGCGTGTCACGAGGTCGTCGCTGCCGACGCCGGGGTCGTCAATTTCCTTCGTATCTTTCCCAGCGTGCAGGCCGGCGACGCGCTGTTGGCGCTCTTGCCGATCACAAGCCCGGGAGAGGTGAAGTACAAGAGGCAAAAGGATGAAGTTTGAACGTTGAGGCAGTGGAGCTCGTTCGATTACTCGAATGCTTCTGGCCAATATCCATCATAATGCACGCAATGTGTGTGATGTTCGCCTGGAGCTGGCGTGGCTTGATTGGGCTCGTGATCGCCCCTGTGGCAAAGACACCTTTGCACGCCGCTTCTCCTCATCTCGATGCTCAAGCGATGCGTTCGCTACAATCCCCTAAGATCACTCGACATAACCGGCACGATCGGCACCCCGGCGAGTCGCGCCGGTTCGCAAAAAATTCGCGGCGTGAATTTGACTCGGGCTCGTTTCGACCTATGGTTGCTGTTGGGTCGACATCGCCGATGTTGACCCGTTGCGAGTCGAGCCGCTCGGCTTGGTTCGCGTGGCGTCGTTGGTCGCCCGACCGATGACGCGGTTGTTTGAGGTCTGTCGCCTCTCATCCTCGATAAAGGTAAACCGGTCGCGAGGCCGGGACGCAAAGCCGTGGGTCTGTCGCGATCGTCGATCGTGGCAGATGGCCTGGTTGCCGAAGGGATGTACGAACGGGGTCGATCAGTTCGCTGGTCGATCGTCGTTTGCCGGTAGGGTGAGTCGATCGTGATCGACGAGCCCGGCCGGTGCGGTGGAGCCGCGGGATGCGAGGTGAGTTATTACTCACCCCCAGTCAGGTTCGTGTGCACGTCTGGACAGACCGTCGCCGCCCTCACGGGTGTCGATTGGCAGGCGTGTTTCACACGGGCCCCACGTCGCTTGCGTGTATCCGATGGTTTGTGTCGATCCCGCCTCCGTCGCCATCGGAACACGCCGGGCCAGTTGAGCTCACGCCGCTCACGGCGAGTTTGCCCGCTTCTGGTTCTTGATTGCCAGCCCCATTTGCCCGATGATCGGGTCGCGCGCCGTGGGCATCGTTCGCCCCGGCGGCACACCGTGGCGGAACCAGCAATCAGGAATCGACGATGATCTTCGACCGCTTGGCCAACTCGAATTTGTACGTGCCGTTGCATCGCGGCTTTGCCCAGGCATTCGAGTTTCTCCGCCGCGCCGATTTGGCCACACTCGCCGAGGGGCGTCACGATGTCGACGGCGATCGACTCTATGTGTTGATCGCCACTGCCGCTGGTCGCGGTCACGACGGCGCGAAGATGGAAGCGCATCGCCGTTACGTCGACATTCAATACGTGATTCGCGGCACCGACGAGATCGGCTTGAAGCCGACGCAGGAGTGCTCGGACGTCGAGCTAGCATACGACGACAAACGCGACGTGGCGCTGTGGCGTGATCGGCCGACGAATTGGTTGAGCGTTCCGCCGGGAAGTTTCACGATCTTTTGGCCCGACGACGGTCACGCGCCGCTCGGCAGCACGCAAGAGACGCTCAAAGCGGTGTGCAAGGTCGCGATTTAGGCTCGGCGCGGTCCGCAATTCACAACGTGCCAGCGTCGCTAGCTCTGCGACTGCCCTTGAGTCATCCGCCCGATTGAACTACAAGTCCGCGTTGCGTTTTGGACTCCCCCGCCGCACACGATTGCGAAGGAGCCCCGCGATGCGCAGGCGTCACGTGGCGAGTTGCCTCATCTGGTCGTTACTCACGGTTCCGCTCTGGAGCGCCGAGCCATTTCCGTACCGCGCGCTCGTCACGAGCGACGAGGTCAGCGTCCGCAGCGGGCCGGGCGAGAGCTACTATGCCGTGCAAAAACTGACCAAAGGGGAAGCGGTCGAGGTTTGGCGACACGATCCCGGCGGTTGGTACGCGATTCGGCCGCCTGAAGGGGCGTTTAGTTGGGTGTCGAGCGAGTTCATCAAGCCGACCGAAGGTGGCCTGGGCGTCGTCATTGGCGAACGCGTCGTGGCGCGCGTCGGCAGTGTCTACAGCGACATTCGCGATTGCGTGCAGGTACGACTCGACAAAGGTGAAGAGGTCGAGATCCTCGACGTACAACGGAGCGACACTTCCGAAGGTGCCAAGAGTTGGTACAAGATCGCGCCGCCGGCCGGCGAGTTTCGTTGGGTGCCCGGTCGGTTCGTCGAACATGAACAACGGGCGTCACGCACCGCGGCCGAGAAACCGCAACCGACGCCGAGCACAAAGCCAGAACCGAGCACGTCGCCCGAGCCAAGTTTGTACGAGAAGCCGAGCGCTGCCGAAGCGGGCGCCGACAAGCTGATGGCGCTCGAGCGACGGCTGCGCGAAATGTCGACTCAGATCGAGCAACTGACCGGCAAACGTCCGCCGGGTTGGGTCGGCAAGGAAGGCTCGACCGGCGAAGGGCGATTGCTGCCCGTATCAAAAGCGACGACGATTCCCGACGCGCTGCGCGAGGCCGAGCTGCATTTGTCGCAGATCATTGCCGACGACACGCTGACCTGGGACTTTCGGCAGCTCACGACGCGCGTCGAAGAAATGCTCGCGCGCGCTGAGTCGGCCGCAGATCGGGGTCAAGCCCGGGCGTTGCTGCTCAAGATCGAGAAGTTCGAGGACATTCGTCAGCGGTATATGACTGTCGTGGCCGAGCGAAACTCGATCAACCGCACGCCACCGTCGGCCGTCACCACTCGACTCACACGTCGCATGGAGCTCAAGACCGACGACGGCGGCGAGAAGTACGACGGCGTCGGACGACTGACTCAAGTGGTGTCGCAAAAGGCGGGCGCGCCGCAGTTCGCGTTGCTCGACGACGATGGCAAGGTGCTGTACTACGTGAGTCCCGCGCCGGGCGTGAATCTGCGTGCGTATCTCGATCGCGACGTCGGCGTGACCGGCATACTGGGGATTCTGCCCGATCAGAACGTGCGACATGTCACCGCCAAACGCATCGAGCCGCTCGACGGCAAGCTTGTGCGGTAGCGCGATCCGCGGCGTGCTACAATGTCCTGAGTAACGTTCGACACTCGGTGACTCATGATCGCGGCGCGTTCTCAATTCGGCAGCTTGCTCGGTTGGTGCATGCTGGTCATCATTGGCCAGCAGCTGAGCGCGACGTGGCTCGTCGAGCGCTACCAGATCACCAGCGGTTCGATGGCTCCGACGTTGCTCGGCGTGCATTGCCATCTAAAGTGCTCCGCCTGCAATCGCGAGTACGACATCGGCCTCGATCAACCACCACGTTACGGTCAACCGGCGTATTGTCCCGAGTGTGGCGCGAAGGGGCCGCTTGTCGAGGATCAAACGGTGCTGGCTGGCGATCAAGTCTACTTGGATCGGAGCGCGTTTCTCTGGCGCGATCCGCAGCGGTGGGAAGTCGTCGCCTTTCGTTCGCCCCAGCGGAGTGCCGAGGTGCATGTGAAACGCGTGGTCGGACTACCGGGCGAGACCGTGGAGATTCGGCATGGAGACTTATACATCAACGGTAAGATTCCTGAGCGAACGCTCGAGCAGATTTGCGCCATGTCGATCTTGGTACACGATGCGACGAATTCACAAGCAGGTGAAACTGATCATGGTCCGCGCTGGAAGCTGAAAGAAGCGGTGAGCGGCTGGGAACAGTCGTCACCTGACGAATGGAGGTACCTGATCGATAAACTACCCCCGTCCGTTGATTTTATGGAGCTGTTTCGTTCAGCGCCAGGGGAGTTTGCTCTGGACGAGAAGCTAAAATGGGCAAAGGAAAGAACGACGCCTGACATCTTCGAGCGAATAAAGACTGATTGGTTAGTCTTTGAAAACCGAAAGCGTGTGCCGCACCCGTCCCAAGAAGCAGTTCCATCCTCGATTGATGATAACTTTGGTTACAACCAAACGGTTCAAATAAGTCAAGCGAGTGAAGTTACTGACGTCAGGGTTAGCATGAAAATGCTCGGAGGAAGCAAACAAAATGTGGTTACGCTCAACCTGCCGGTTGAATTCTCGAAGATGGAACAAATCGATGTCACTCCAGAAGGGAACCCGTGGGCCATCTTATGCGGTGTGGTCGTAAGACCTACTTATTTCCAACGAGTCATCGACTGGGCGAAGCGCCGGTTACCTCAGGATTCGAGGGGCAACAAACATGCGATTGAGATCGTGACATTCGATAAACTGGGAATTTGTTTCGTCGACGGAATTCAAACATCCGATTCAAAACCTGTCGCAACGATACCAAGCCCCAGACCGATCAGTTTCGAGAGCTGGTGGGGCTGTACGACATCGATCTCCGATCTACGTGTCTACCGCGACATCTACTTCACTTCGCCAGTCGGTCTCCGCGGTGCCTTGGCGATCGATGAGCCATTTACCCTCGGTCCGGACGAGTTTTTCGTCCTGGGCGACAATAGTGAGTTGGCCGTTGACAGCCGCTATCCGCTCTATGGTCCGGTGCGAGCTAAGTTGTTGGTGGGTAAGCTGATCGGCGTCAAGTGACAAGTACGTCCGGCATCTGTTTCTGGTGGGCTGACCGGCCAATCTCAAGTTCCCTCGTCTGTGGGCTTTCGCTATATTCGCGGACCGTGAAACCTTGCCGACTCGGCGAGCGTATTAATAGCGGAGCAGCCGCGGGTAGCGCGAAACCGCAAGCGAGTCGTGGAGTCGCCAACGTGTCGTGAGGTCGTTTGTTAGATCGTGTGCCATGCCCACGTCCGCGTGGGCATGTTTACCGGTGGACGCACATGTCCACGAAGACGTGGATATGGCGCGAAACCGCAAGCGAGCCGCCGAACTTGCCGATGATGGTTGCCCGTTCGACTGTTGAGTTGTGTTCCGTTCTTGCACATTAACCTGCACGCGATCTGCTCATGCCCACTGCCGCTGCTGTTGAAAAGAAGTCCGAGGTTCACGAGGCACCGAAGGATGGTCTGCGCGAGACGGTCGAGTCGATCGTGATCGCGTTCGTGCTGGCGTTCTTGTTCCGCACGTTCGAGGCCGAGGCGTTTGTGATTCCGACGGGCTCGATGGCCCCGACCTTGATGGGTCGCCATTACGACACGACGTGTCCCAAGTGCGGCTTCACCGTCAAGATCGGCGCGAGCGAAGAGAACGTCGACGACGATCCGAATGTGAATCCGTGGCAACGACAGCAGTTTCTCGAACAGCGGCAGTTGCGAACGCATACGTGTCCCAATTGCCGTTACGAGGCGAACTTCGCCCTCGGCGGTCGCGAGGAAGGCGAGCTGCCGACATCGTACAGCGGCGACCGGATCATCGTGTCGAAGTTCCCTTACGAGATCGGCTCGCCGCAGCGGTGGGACGTCGCCGTGTTCCGCTATCCGGCCACGCCCAAGACCAACTACATCAAACGGATCGTCGGTCTGCCGGGCGAAACGTTGCGGATTCAGAACGGCGACATCTTTACGAGTGCCGCGGGCGAGGCCGAGTTCCAGATGGAACGCAAGCCGCCGCACAAGATCGTGCCCATGTTGCAGACGGTGTACGACAACGACTTTGTGCTGCCCGAGCTGATCGAGAAGGGGTATCCCGCTCGTTGGCAGAACGAGTTTCCCACGGGCGACGGCACCTGGAAACCGAGCGACGACTGGAAGACCTACACGATCAGCGGCAAACATGCCGAAGAAGCTTGGCTGCGTTACCGACATTTTGCGCCGTCGCACGACGAGTGGGAATCGCTGGTCGAGGGCCCGTTGAGCGAGTTGCAACGGCAGCGGATCAAGCCGCAACTCGTGAGCGACATGTATGCGTATAACAGCCGTTCGCCGGCCAGTTCGGGCGGTTACGATCTCGACGTGCTGGGGCTGCATTGGGTCGGTGACTTGGCGCTCGAATGCGAGTTGATCGCCGAAGACAATCAAGGGACCGTTACGCTCGAATTGGTCGAGGCGGGCCGCAAGCATCAGTGCCAGTTCGATCTGGCCACCGGCGTGGCGACGCTCTCGATCAGCGAGTTGCCAGACTTCAAAGCGACGGCAAAGACCAAGGTGCGCGGCGCGTGCAAGGTCGCGCTCCGTTTTGCGAACATCGACGACCAACTTCACTTGTGGGTCAACGACAAGCTGATAACGTTCGACAAGCCGACGACATTTGGCCCGATGCCGTTTCGAAGTGCCCAGCCCGGCGACTGGTCGCCGATCGGCATCGCCGCTCAGGGCGCCGCGGCTCGGGTGAGTCACCTGCGCGTGTTGCGTGACATTTATTATGTCGCCGACGAAGCACGCCGCATGATGTCGGGACCCGTGAGCGACTACAAAGACCTGCCGCCGCGCCGCAATGATTATCTGCCGATGTTCATGACCGACGGGCCGTTTCCCGAGACGCGTTACGTTCAGTTCCCGCTCGACAAGGACCAGTTCTTCGCGCTGGGCGACAATAGCCCCAAGAGCAAAGACAGTCGCTTGTGGACGGGCATCGACTCCAGCGGCCACGAGGAGTATTACGTCCACCGCGACTTGCTTTTGGGCAAGGCGATGTTCATCTACTGGCCGCACGCTTGGGCTCCGGATTGGGCCCCGTCGGCAAAGCTGGGTCGGTTTGGCACGGTGAAGTTTCCGTTCTATCCGAACTTTAGTCGCATGCAGTTCATCCGTTGATCGCAAGACCGGTTTGAATACCTTCGCTCGGCGTGAGCGAGTCCAACAAGGATGTTGGTTATGAGTATGTTGGAAGTCGAAGGTTTGGTGAAAATCTACGGGCGGCGACGAGTCGTCGATGGCGTGTCGTTTCGCGTCGAGCGCGGCCAGATCGTCGGTCTGCTCGGGCCCAACGGCGCGGGCAAGACCACCAGCTTCCGCATCGCTTGCGGCATGATCGAGCCCAACGCTGGCACCGTCACCCTGCAAGGGGTCGACGTCACCAACTGGCCCATGTATCGTCGCGCGCGTGATGGCGGCATGGGGTATTTGGCGCAAGAGTCGAGCGTGTTTCGCAAGCTGTCGGTCGAGAAGAACTTGCTCGGCGTGATGGAAATGCTCGGCTTCGATCGCGCTCGCCGCCGCCGTCGTTGCGACGAGCTGCTCGAACAGTTCAAGATCACGAAACTGCGCAAGTCGTTGGCCATGTCGCTGTCGGGCGGTGAACGACGGCGACTCGAAATCGCCCGCTGCTTGGTCTCGAACCCCAAGCTGATTCTGCTCGACGAGCCCTTCACAGGCATCGATCCCGTCACGATCGCCAGCATCCAAGAGATCATCCGCGCGCTCCGCGACGACGGGATTTCGATTCTCATCACCGATCACCAGGTGCGCGAGACGTTGCAGATTACCGACTACAGCTACGTCATCCGGTCGGGCCAAGTGCTGTGCGAGGGGCATCGCAGCGAGGTGCTGGCGAATCCCGAGGCGCGAAAGTACTACTTCGGCGAGGGGATGGATCTGGGGACCGAACAGCCGCCAAAGGCCGCATAAACCGGCGCGTGGTGATGCCTTTTGACGGGATCGTGTGGCAGGCCCGCGTCGCGTGGGCTTGCATTTGCACCGGGCCTCTGGCCCCCGCGGGGTGGGCTTGCCACACGATCCCACCAGACAGTTTTTTTGCGTTGCCAACGCCCGGTCGGACCGGGTAGTATCTACAGATCAATTATCGCCAGTGCGTCGGTACGACCGATAAGAGATGTACGCCTGCTAGCTCGCCCGCCCACGTTTGAATTACCCGCCTGAACTTGCTTGCCTGGAGTGCTGTCCATGCTCACCATCCTGGGTCAATCCGCGCGTACCGATCGTGGTAGCTGCGACCGCCTGAGCCGTCGCAATTTTCTCACCGTGGGTGGCATGGCGCTCGGCGGCATTGCCCTGACCGACACACTTCAGGCTGAGTCGCAAGGTCGGGCCGCCCGGTCGCACAAGGCGATCATCAACATTTATCTGCCTGGCGGTCCGTCGCACATGGATATGTGGGACCTCAAGCCCGAGGCTCCCGCCGAGTTCCGCGGTGACTTCCGCCCCATCGCCACGAATGTCCCGGGCATCGAAATCTGCGAGTTGTTCCCACGCATGGCGCAGATGATGGACAAGTTTGTGCCGGTCCGTTCGATCGCCGATTCCGATGGCGCTCACGACGGTTACCAATGCATGACGGGCCATCGCAAGAACGATCGCCAGCCGCCGGGAGGTTTTCCGGCCGT
>JAEUIL010000575.1 GCA_016794255.1 Planctomycetaceae bacterium
GGCTAACATTCGCCGCCGGATCGTCGACAGTCAAAAGTCCGTCGATGCCCGCAATATCAAGATCATTACTCAGGATGGCCGGGTAACGTTGCGTGGTCCGGTCAGCTCGACCGAAGAGAAACAAGCGCTCGAAGCGATCGCCAAGGAGATCGCCGGAGCGACGAACGTCGACAGTCAGTTGGAAGTGAATCCCAAGAATCCGTAACGAATCACCTGTTGTTTCTTTCTATTTATCGCACCTTCAAGCGAGGAGTCGAATCATGGCATATGCAGTATTTGGTACCGTGTCGACACGGGCCCATGCCGAAGAAGTGGTCAGTCGTTTGCGTCAAGCCAGTTTTCCGAACCGCGACATTTCCGTGCTGATGCCCGACTCGTTCGGGTCGTCGGACCTGCGCGTCGACAATCAAACCAAGACGCCCGAGGGTGCCACGGTTGGCGCCGGTAGTGGTGCTGTGCTCGGCGGTGTGCTCGGCTGGCTGGCCGGCATCGGCATGCTGGCGATCCCGGGTCTTGGACCGCTGATTGCTGCCGGACCGATCATGGCCGCGTTGGGTGGTGCCGCGGTGGGTGGCGCTGTGGGCGGTATCTCGGGTGCACTCATTGGCATGGGCATCCCCGAGTACGAAGCTCAACGCTATGAGCAAAGCGTCAAGTCCGGTCGCGCGCTCATTTCGGTGCATGCCGAAGCGAACGACGAACGCGATCGGGCCAAGAAGATCCTTGAAGACGCAGGTGCGCAAGACATTGCCACCTCGACAGAACCGTCGACCAGCGCTTACTAAAGCTGCCTGTAGGCGCCACGACGCGTTTGGGTACCTGTTCATGCCCCACTGCATGAACGGGTACTTTTTTGCGCTCTCATCATAGTCGGGCACGGTCCCCCGATCTTGAGTGGTCGTACAACCATGCGGTCCTGAAAGGAGTGCTTGCGTCGAGATTTGTCTGAATCCTCGGACCGTTTAATCGTTCTTCTGCCAGGTCCCTGTTAGAATCGGTGGGCACCTACTCACTGTGCGGACCAGGCGGGGGGCCGATGCAAAGCAACGACCATATGGATTCAGGTGTGAACCCTCTGAACACGAACGCTCGGCCGACGCACGATCGGGACGCGAGCACGGCAGTGAGCTTGAACGGCGTTTCGCTCATGCACCCCTGGTCGCGCTTCGGCTTGCTGGTCGTGCTCGCCTTTTTGATCGTCGGCGGTGTCATCGGCTACGTCAACGGTCGCCAACTCGACGAGAATCGCCACTGGGTCACGCACACACACGAAGTGCTGCGCAGCCTTCAAACGCTGCTGACGACGCTCGTCGATGCCGAAACGGGACAGCGCGGTTGGCTGTTGACCGAAGAGGTCAAGTATCTTGCCCCCTACGAGGCAGCCGTGGCTCAAGTGGACGACGACATCGCGCGCGTCAAATCGCTGATCGCCGATAATCCGGCTCAACTCGCCCGCTTTGCTCAACTCGAACCCAAAATCGCCGAGCGGCTCGAGCGCATCTTGGCCACGGTCCAACTCGTCCGCGACGGCAAGCGGGACGAAGCGATCGAATTTCTCCGCATGGGACGGGGGCGCGAACTGATGCTCGAAATCCGACAGGGTGTGGCAGACATGACGAGCCGCGAGCAACAGTTGCTGCGCGAGCGCGACGAACGCTCGAACTCGAGCTACTACACGTTGTTGGTGTCGAACCTGTTGATCACGGTCGCTGGACTAGTCCTGGTCGGGTCGCTGTTTCAACTCGGGCATCGCTATGCGATCCAGCAGCAACGGGCAGCCCAACTCGTCTCGCAACAAAAGGAGCAACTGCGGATCACGCTCGCAAGCATCGGCGACGCCGTGATCGCGACCAACGAGCGAGGGCACGTCACGTATCTGAACTCCGTCGCCGAACAACTCACCGGTTGGTCGCAAGCCGACGCCGCGGGCCAACCGTTGACAGTCGTCTTCAACATTGTCAACGAAACGACGCGCACACCGGTCTCGAATCCGGCTCTGCGAGCGTTGAAAGAAGGGGTCGTCGTCGGGCTCGCCAACCACACGGTGCTCATCGCGCGCGACGGTCGCGAGTGGCCCATCGACGACAGCGCCGCCCCGATCCGCGATGAATTCGGGCATTTGAGCGGCGCAGTGCTGGTGTTCCGCGACATCACCGAGCGCAAGCAACTCGAGACGGCCCAAGCCGAGCGACATCGGCTGCTCGCCCTGCGTGCCGAGGTCAAAGCCGCGCTCGTGGCCCCGCAGGCGCGCGAAGTCACGCTCCAGCGTTCGTGCGAGTTGCTCGCGAAATCACTCGATCTGAAGGCGGCACGCATCTGGACTCGCGACGACTCCCGGCGGCAACTCGACCGTCAAGCGAACGCGGGTAGCGACGGGCCGTCCCCAGCCGGCGCAGACCACGTCGCGCTCGACGACTCGTCACTCGGCCGGATCATCGCGAGCGGCCAGACCCGCGTGGCCGACTTAACACGCGATCCCCGCGCGCTCGACGATCTGCCCGAGATTCAGGCCTTGGGCGCGGTCACCTACGTGGCGCTCCCGTTGCAGGTCGAGAATCGCATCGTGGGCTTGCTGGAGATCGCGGCAGCACAACCGCTCGGCGAAGAGGTGATGGCGGAACTCACGCCTCTGGCTGGAGGTTTTGCTCAGTACATCGAACGCAAGGCGACCGAAGAACGCTTGCGGCAACAGTCCGAGTTGTATCGGACCACCTTGCACAGCATCGGCGACGCCGTGATCACGACCGACGTGCAGGGGCGAGTCACACATCTGAACGAACTCGCCGAGTCGTTAACCGGATGGAGTTCCGCGAGCGCCGCCGGTCAGCCGTTGGACGCGATCTTCCAGATCGTCAACGAATCGACGCGACTGCCGGTCGAGAACCCGGCGACACGTGCGCTGGCCGAGGGTGTCGTCGTCGGCCTTGCTAATCACACGGTGCTCATGGCCCGCGATGGCAGCGAGCATCCGATCGAAGACAGTGCCGCGCCGATCCGCGCCGCCGACGGCACGGTCGTCGGTTGCGTGCTCGTGTTTCGCGATGTGACCGAGCGTCGCGGGCAAGAACGGGAACTGCTCGCGCGTGAGTTGCAGTTCCGCACGTTGGTGAACAACTCGCCCGATCTAGTCGCGCGACTCGATCGCGACCTGCGACACATTTTCGTCAGTTCCGCGAGTGTTGCCATCTTGGGGATCGAACCCGACGCGTTGCTCGGCAAAACGTCGCTTGAGTGTGGTTGGTCGCGAGAGTTGTGGGATGCGTTCGTCGGGCGTTGTCGTGAAGCCGAGCAAACCCGCCTGCCCGTGACCTTCGAGTTTACGAACGAACAAGCCGACGGGCTGAAACACTTCGTGGCGCGGATCGTGCCCGAGCTGACGACCGACGACCAACTGGGATCGTACTTGGTGCTGACCACCGACGTGACCGGGCGAATGCAGGTGGCCGAGGAACTGCGGCAAAGTCTAGAAGAAACGCGCACGCTGCTCGAAACCTTGCCCGTGGGTGTGTTCATTGCTCACGATCGCGAGGCGCGCCACATCACCGGCAACCGTACGGCCCACGAGTTGTTGCGCGCCCACGGACCGAACTTGTCCAAAACGGCGCCGGACGACGCGGCTCCCCGGCATTTTCGTGTCTGCCGCAATGGCGTCGAGATTCCGCCGCATGACCTGCCCGTGCAACGCGCCGCGCGTGGCGAAACGGTTCTCAACGAAGAAGTGGACGACGTGTTCGACGACGGCACGGTGATCCACACCGTGATCTCGGCAGCGCCGCTGTTCGATCGCACCGGCCAGGCCCGTGGCGCCGTGGCGAGCGTGCTCGACGTCACCGAGCAGAAGCGGGCCGAGGAATCACTGCGCGAGTCGCAGCGGTTCTTGCGCTCCTCGCTCGATGCGCTCGAAAGTCACATCGCCGTGATCGACGCGACCGGCGTCATTCTCGAGGTCAACGCCGCATGGCGCAACTTTGCCCAGGCCAATCAGTTTGTCGGCAGTGAATACGGCGTCGGCGCGAATTATCTCGACGTATGTGACGCTTGGCGCAGCGAGTGTGGCGAGGGGCAAGCGATCGCCTCCGGCCTACGTGACATCATCGCGGGCAAGCGCGATCGATTCCGGTTCGAGTATCCGTGCCATTCGCCCGCCGAACAGCGTTGGTTCCTGATGCAGGCCACGCGATTCCAGAGTCCCGGGCCGGTGCGGGTGGTCGTGGCTCATGAGAATGTCACCGAGCGCCGCTTGGCCGAAGAGGCGCTGCACGTCGCCGATCGCCGCAAAGACGAGTTCCTCGCCACGTTGGCGCATGAACTACGCAACCCACTCGCGCCGATTCGCAATGGCCTGCATATCTTGCATCTCGCGGGGAATGATCCGGCGAGTTCCGAACATGCTCGCTCGATGATCGATCGTCAGCTCTCGCAACTCGTGCGGCTCGTCGATGACTTG
>JAEUIL010000616.1 GCA_016794255.1 Planctomycetaceae bacterium
AAAGCGGCCGAGCCTTGATCGATCTTCTTCGTCATCAGCGGTAGCCGGTCGGCGATGCCACCGTGATGATCCCATTCCTGATTGCCCGAGAAGATTTGCACGAATCGCACGCCCCGTTCGACCAATCGCCGGGCGATCAAGCAGCGGGTGCCGAACTCGCGTGTCGGGGCATTCGCGTCTTCGATGCCATACATGCGCTGCGTGTCGCGTGATTCGCCCGAGATGTCGAACGCTTCTTTGGCAGCGGTCTGCATCTTGGCGGCAAGCGCGTAGCTGTCGATGCGAGCAGACAGATCGGTTTCGCCGGGACGAGCCGCGAGGTGTTCGCGATTGAGTTGATCGAGATAAGCCAGGAACCGCTCCTGCGGTCGCCCTTTCATGTACGGAGGCGGGTCGAGATTGGGGATCCGCGGCTCTTGCGGCCGCGCGACGGTTCCTTGGTACAACGCAGGCAGCCAACCATTTGACCAATTGTAAACGCCTTCGACCGGCAGCGACGCTGGATCGCGCAGTACCATGAACGCGGGCAGATTGTCATTCTCGCTGCCCAAGGCATAGGTCATCCATGAGCCGAGCGACGGTTTGCCGGGCAGAATCGCGCCTGACTGCAGAGCCAGAATCGATTGACCGTGGTTGTTCACGCCCGTCTTCATCGAGCGAATCAAACAAATGTCGTCGGCCACCGAGCCCAAGTGCGGCAGCAGCTCGCTCATCTCCAGACCGCATTGCCCGTAGCGTTTGAATTTCCATTGCGGAGCGTAGAGCTTGCGGCTCGCTTGATCGACACTGTCGAACTTGAAGTCGCCGCCGCCGTACTCCTGCATGTGATGCTTGACCAACTCGTCCTTGCGATCAAACAGATCGACGTGACTTGGCCCGCCTTGCATGAACATGCTGATCATCGCCGTCGCCCGGGGTGGGGTGTGCGGCGGCTTGGGACGCGTGTCGAACGTGGGGCGTTCAAGCGTCGGTTTCGCCGGCGCACCGCGGGCCTCGTCGCGAGCCATGAGCCACGCCACGGCCAACGAGCCGATCGACATGCTCTGCGTGGCCAAGAAATGACGGCGTGAGCCACGATTATCGAGGGGAGTGTTCATAGCACACCTGTTGACGGTGGGAGAACGTGCGACTGGCGGGATGCGTGATCGGGCGGGAGGGAGCCGGATGGCTCCCCGTATCATAACCTGAGTTCGATGGATTGCGAAGGCAAAGATTCCGCCGTCCTCCGACGCACACCGGTCCGACTATCGCCGCACGCGACCGCTGGCCGCACCACCCACCAGTGCCTCGACTTCTTCGCGCGTGACGAAATTGAAATCGCCGCGGATCGAGTGCTTGAGGCAACTCGCCGCCACGCCGAAGTGCAACGCCCGCTGCGGATCGGTCGCACCGGGCTGATTGAGCGCGAACATCAGACCAGCGCCGAACGAATCGCCGCCGCCGACGCGATCGACGATGTCGCGGATCTCATACGGCCGGTACGCGCCGTTCGCATCGAGCGGCGCGAGATACGCGCGATCGCTCTGCCGATCGAACAACAACCCACCCCAGTTGTTGTGGTCGGCCGAGTAACTTTCGCGCAGTGTGAACGCCACGCGGCTTAGGTTCGGAAACTTGGCGATCATCTTCCGCGCCACCTGCTCGTAACCCGCGGCGTTGATTTGCCCCCCTTCGATGTTGGTCCCCTCGGCATGAATGTCGAGCACGTCGGCCGCGTCTTCTTCGTTCGCGATGGCGAGATCGACGAACTTGAGAATCTCGCTCATGCACTCACGGGCCAACAAGTTCGCCGCGACCCCCGAGCGCCAACGCCACAGCTTCTTACGAAAGTTGAGATCGCACGAGACGGGAATGCCGCGTTGCTTGGCAAGTTGCACGATGGCCAACGTCGCTTCGTAGGCCCGCTCGCTCAAGCTCGGCGTGATGCCGGTGATATGCAGCCATTTGGCGTCGGCTAGCGCGCCGTTGAAATCGTACTCGGCGGTGTTCGCTAAACTGATTGCGCTATGGTCGCGGTCGTAAATGACGGTCGACGACCGCTGATTCGCCCCGGTCTCGACGAAGTAGATGCCCAACCGCCCCTCGGCGCTACGCAGCATGAATCGGGTATCGATCCCCAGCCCGCGCAAGTCGGCGATCACGGCATCGGCCAGCGGATTGCTGGGGAGCGCGGTCACAAAGCGGGCCGGGGCACCAAAGTTGGCCAGCGACGCACAGACGTTGGCCTCGGCACCTGCGAACGTGACTTCGACCTCGCCCGGCATGACCTGCCGCAAACGCAGATGGCCGGCCGGGGCAACACGCATCATGATCTCGCCGAATGCTACAAACATAGTTCTCGTCGTCTCTTCAATGGGGTAAGGGGATCATCCTCTTGTAGCCGAATTCGCCAGAATTCGAGAGTCCTTTGACAGGGGCACCACCCGAACTGTGGCGAGTTCGGCTACTTTGCCATCGTCTTGAGCTATTTCGACATCTTGTCCTCGGCCAAGACCGCGTCTCGCGCCGCGAGCACATGGTCAATGATCGATTGCATGTGTTCGGCGTCGGTGAATGGCGACAGCACATACGACTTGAGCGCGGCAATGGGCGTGCCGTGATCGGTGTGACGGTAACAGTCGGTCATCGATAGCACCACACCCTGGCCGGTCAACGCTTCGGCATGCACACGTTCAAACACGCGGCGGTTGAGTTGGTTGTACTTCACGACTTGAGCTTGAAACGCAGCCTCGGTCCGTTCGCGGTCTTTGACGGTAAACGTATCTTCGCCGGGCGGATAGACGCGGAACAACGTCACGGGCCCGACATTGTCGCCGTTGAGCACGGTGAGGTTCGGGTGCGCTTCGAGCCCCTCGCGCAACACCTCGGCCATTTCGACGACATGCCCCAGCAGCGTACGCAACCCCGACTTGCCGAACAGCAGCAGATTGGCGAGCGCCGCCATAGGGCCCGTGCCACTGCGACTCGTTTCGAGCGTGTACATTGCCGGGTGATGCTGGCCCGACTGAAACAGGTAGGGCATCGCCTCACGATCGCGCTGGATGAATTGCAAGTCGGCCTGATCGCGGAACAACACCAGCGACGAAATGTACGGCGCGTAACCGGTCTTGTGAAAATCGATCCCCAGCGAGTCGGCCAGATGCAGCGAATGAATGCGGCGATGTGCGGCCGCGAGTGCCCGGACCGTGCGACCGCGAAAGCCCAACTCGTTGCGGACGAAATCGTAGTCGTTGAAGACACTCCAGGCCCAACCGATCACGCTGTCGGCGTGAATGTGCGGCTTGTAGGGCAATTGAAACTCGTCGACCAGTCGATTGCGTAGCTCATAAATCGCGGCGAGATCGTCGAGGCCAAACGCATCGGTGGAACCCATCGTGGCGACGATCGCGGCGATCCGCTTACCGGCGCGAAGCGCATCGCGCGCGGCGGTTTCGAGTTCGTCGATGCGCACTGAGTTATCCAGATGCGTCGCGATGCGAATGACGTTGTTTTGGCCGATGCCCAACCAGCCCGCGACGTTCAACACGCAATAATGGCTTTGCTTCGAGGCGAGGATCACGGTCTCGCCGCGGACACCGTGTTGTAACGTGCCCGGCTGAGCCTTTTCGAGCCCCACCTTGACGCCATACAACGTGCAGCCGGTGCCGCCAAAGGTGAACGTGCCAGTTGCCTGCGCGGGATCGTAACCCACAAGCTCGGCCGCCATTGCCGTGGCACGCACTTCGGCGGCGCTCACCCCGCGACCGCTCTCGTCGCTACACAAGTTCGGGTTGAACGTGCTGGCCAACAACACGCCGACGATTCCGGCGATCGACGGATGCGTGATCACGTTCAACTGACTGCGCGGGTGACCCCACAGGAACATCCCCTCGAGATGTTTCACCAGCTCAGGAATAACCTGCTCGAGCGTGCGGCCTTGATCGTCAATCTTGCCTTGCAACGCCTGCACAAAGTTGGGCTCGACGCTGTGACCCAATAGCGGCGTTTGAGATTTGAGCGCGTCGACTTCGTTGAGGGCCCGCAAGAGCGAGAACACGACGTAGGCATCATGCACCGGATCCGAGACCGGCTGCGGAAACTGACGTCGCAATTGTTCCAAATTGCGGCGATACAACGGATCGGGCGTTAAACCGGTCGAGACAGTGGTCATGGGGACGCGAGCAGTCGGCGAAGCAAATCGAGGCGGGTAACGGCATCGATTTTAGCAGTTGAGCGCGTCGGGGGATACGCCGTTGAGTGTGATGCCCGTTGACAGAATCGTGTGCCATGCCCACGCCGCGTGGGCATGCTTCTCCGTTGAAAACGCATGTCCACGAAGACGTGGACATGGCACACTTCACCAAAGGGCATTGCAACCGGGTGATGACTGCGGCGCGAAACCGCAAGCGTTGTGGACGACGATTGCCGTAGCGATGGGGTTGGCCCTTCGCTTGCGGTTTCGC
>JAEUIL010000624.1 GCA_016794255.1 Planctomycetaceae bacterium
AGTCAGACACACAATCCGCGGCTTCCGGACGGTATGCGTAAAATACAAAGGCTAGAAGGACCCGCCCGCGTGAGGGGTGGCTTGTATTCGCGTTTGCAGGGCATTCGTTGCCGCTTCCAAGTGCTGCAACGCGACGCCCGCGGCCGTGTGTTCGCGACCGGATCGCAAGCCGTTGGTAGTCGCCACGGTGTCGATCAGTCGCGTGATCTTGTTCGTGAGCTTGCGGACCTCGGCAAATGCTTTCAGGTCCTCAGCGTCGATGCCGGTGTCGGCAAAGCTGGCCATGGTTGAGGGGCAGGGATGTTTCATAATGAGTTTTCTGGACGAATGGACGAACTGGACCATATTTCGGTATGAACT
This sequence comes from Planctomycetaceae bacterium, assembly GCA_016794255.1. Lineage (GTDB taxonomy): Bacteria > Planctomycetota > Planctomycetia > Pirellulales > PNKZ01 > JAEUIL01. The sequence continues at coordinate 361 of JAEUIL010000624.1, forward strand.
CTCACGCGTGCGCGTATGAGAATTAACCCGAAAGTTCGTCCAGATCGTCCGTTTGTCCGTGGAAGCGACTTTCAACCAACTGGATACCTGAGTAGCTAACGGTGCCGATCTTCTGCCGCTCGAAACCCCGTTCGGTCATCGCCGTTCCGAACGCGCGTTGCTTCTGAGGTTGTTCACCCGTCGTGCTGCACCAATTCGTATAGGCGTGATACAATTCCGTCGCGCGGACAGTCGCCGTGGTGGACGTGACGCAACGCTCCGCGATGAACTGACCGAGCGTGTCTTGTTCGTCTCGATAATCTTTCGTAGCTGCGAGCACAGCAGCGGGATCGTTCAATCCCGACGCTAAGTAGGAATACGCGCCAAACGTCGCCCATGCGAGAATGCCCGCCGCTTCCCCGCGAAGCGTCTCGGCTAACTGCCGATCTTCTCGCCCTAGAAAATTCACGTTGAACGGGATCAGCCTAAGGCGTCGCCAAATACCGTTGTCATCGCCGCGAATGACGGGTCGGTGATTCGTCGCAAGCCAGATCGTGTGCGTGGGCTTGAATGACCAAAAATCCTCACGCATGCGCCGCGCGGTTAGCACGTCGCCGCCGGTCAATTCCTTGACCAGCGATTCGTTCAAGCGGCGGCCGCTCTCGGTCTCGATCGCAGCTGCCAAGCGTTTTCCATAAAGCGACGCAATGTTCGTGGGGTGTTGGTCCGTTCGACTTGCCATCAAAAGCGAGCGGTCCGCCTTCATCGCGTAGGCTTCGCCGATAACCTCCATCAACGTATTAAGGAAAATGCTTTTGCCGTTGCAACCATTGCCGTGGCAGATCGGTAGCAGATGCTCACGCTGGCAGCCGGTCAGCGTGTATCCGACGAGCCGTTGCACGTAGCTGACCAGTTCGGTATCGCCGTCGAATATTTCCCGCACGAACGCTCGCCATCTTGGGCATTGCGCGTCGTCGCTATAGGGAACGTCGCAAACCTTCGTGATGAAGTCTCGCCGATCGTGAGCCCGAAGTTTGTTCGATTTCAGATCGAGCGTGCCGTTCGCACAGTTGAACAACCACGGGTCGCGGTCGAGTTGCTCAACCGTGATCGCTAGATCGGACTTCGCGACGGTCAACGCATCACGTATCCCGCGGGCCGAGTTGCTGCCGGTGATATACTTCTGGATCGCGCTGCGTGTCGTGTGGTCAACGTCGCGCATAACTTCCGTAAACGAATCCCACAGCGCGTCAACGCATTGTTTCGCCAGCGCTTCGACGTAGAGGGTCGTGTCCTGTGCCCATCGCTTGCCGTCGTAGCGAAGCCACGTTCTCCACGGTTCGCACCATCGCACGTCGCGACCAAACCTCCGCACAAAGCGCTTTGCATTCGCTGCATCGGTACGGTTCTCGGGCCGCACCAGCGACTCCGTGGAGTAGATGTCAGCAACTTCGGTTCGTGTGCTCATAGCGCCACCTCGCTCGACAGGGCCGCGACCATAGGCGTCATCGCTGCGAACGTCGCACCGTTGCGATTGGCAGTAGCGATCTCGTGTAGCGTCGCTTGGATGCGTCGCCGCTTGGCCGCTTCGGCTACTGCCGCGCCGTAGTAAACGGCATGGCAACCTACCGGCACGGCATCGGTGATCGCTTCGGCAACATCCGCTGCCAAGATCGCGTTGCATTGGCCCAGGTGATCGACCACGGCATTGACGCTAACCGCCTCGCCATGCTCATCGAGCATCGTGGCCGTGCTGTAGATCATGCGGCATGATGGGTCTTGGATGTCTGCCGTGGTGCAGATCGTGGTGACGGTTGGAAGTAGATCGGGCGCGAGCAAGATCGACGCTGTGAGCGCGATCTCGGCATCGTGCCGATAGAGTGCCGACGGCTTCGAGCTTGTGGGGCTCGTCGCTGTGCGCCGGCTTGGGCGTTGTGTATATTGAGTCATAGGGTTTCTTTCTGCTGACAGCCGCACCCGACCAAGGAAAGCGGCTTTCAGCGTTTTATGGGGCGGGGTAGAAATACAAACGGCTCGCGACTACTCAGCAAGTTGCCCGGTATGCGTGACGGTCCGCGCGTCCATCCACGCTTGTAGATCGCTTTGCCGATATCGCACGGTGCGACCGCATTTGACGAGGGGCAATTCATATCGCCCGGTCGACGCCCAAACCGCCAAGGTTTGCGGCTTTACTCCGAGCAATTGCGCGGCCTCAGTGCGAGTTAACAGGGCGGTGGGTTGAATGCTTATTGACAACGCCTCGATACGATCGAGGTCTAGTGGTTGACTGCTCATCTCTCACTACTCCGGTGCATGTGTGATAAAAGAATCGAACCGCAATTGAAGTATGCCGATATTGACGGCCGCATTTAGAGCACTTTTCGATATGTCGCAATTTCGGCAAACTTCGGTCAACCTGCGCCGATACAGGTGGGCAGGCAGATTTCACGGTCAATTGATACTTTCATGGTGCCGCGAGATTGAACTGCTGTAGAGTTCAACGTGGTGTAGTGTGGCCCAAACTACACCGAGAAGATTACCGCTTACTGCCGCGCTTTATCATGTCGAGAACGGTTCCCTTGCGCAGCCGCTTGTTACCTTGAATGCCAAGGCTATTTCGCCCCTTCTTATTGTTGGTGCGCGCCGCAAATTCTCTCGCGAACCTGTCTTGTGTAGGCGGTTGCGGAAGCTTTCTAGAATCGGCCCATTCGCGACGAACTACCGCTTTGTTCGCAACATGGATGCGTTGTTTCTCTTTCTTGATTCTGTCTCGATTTTCTCTAATCTTCGCGCCTTCGACGGCTGGCTTTTCGTGCTGCTTAAAGGAAAGCATTCTGGCGGTGTCGGCAGTATCCCAGATAGTAAGCAGCAGTTGACAGAGCTTAAACTCGTCGACGCCGGTGATGTTCAGCAACTGGCGCGATTGCCCTACGCACTTGCGAACGAATGCCGCAAGGTCCGCTTCGCCGATTTCTAAATCCTCACGTGGTAGGCTCAGTATATGACAGGCCATTCGTTCAGCCGCATCCAGTTTCTCATTGACGGTAGCGAAAGAGAACTTGCGAACTTGCTCGTCAAACCATGAATCCAGATCGCCTGACACCGTAGTGGTCTGGGTCTTAAAGATGCCCGTGTCGACGATTGGCCCCTTGGTGACGGTCAGGGGCTTGGTCTTGTTGCTCGGCTTACGCTGTGCCATCGCTATCCCTTGCTTGTGGGTCTTGGGAAACGGGCGCGACCAGTAAACCGCCGGATGCAACCCGCATCGCGTCGATGCCTTTACTCGCAGCGTCACGCACAGAGTTAGTAGTAAGCCGGTTGTAGACCATAGTTGAAGCAACGGACCGATGCCCGAGCGCTGCGCCCACAATCGCGAGTCCCGCGCCGCTCATAGCCAAATAGCTCGCGAATGTCCGACGCAGATCATGAGGCCGGATGTCTTTCAGTCCCGATCTTTCGCGGATGCGATCCCAGAGCCATCGAGGCTGTCGCAATGGTTTTTTGGGGTCCGCCGGAGAAGGGAGCACCCATTCATTACCGCGACGATCTTGCGATCGACGCGAAAGAATCTCGACCACGGAGTCATCGAGGGGGACGCTTAGGGGGCGTCCGTTCTTTTGCGACTCCGCCGGTATGTGCCATACTCTGTTGAGCAGATCAACTTCTTGCCATCGCATGCGCAGCACAGTCGACTTGCGTTGTCCGGTCAGCAGTAACAGCAACACGAAGTCGCGGGAGGTTTCACACGGTTCGGCCGCGATCGCTTGGAAGAGCGCCGGCATCTCACCGGGCTGTACAAACCGCTCGCGGGCTGGCTCGGGATGTTTGCGTATCCGAACGCATGGGTTCGCGCCGCTCCAAGCTAGATCGTCAATCGCGAGATTTATCATCGCTCGCAGCAACGCCACCATGCGGTTTGCCGAGCACGCGCCCCGGTCTCTGCCTATCCGCTGATGAAGCGCGACGATCTCGGCGCGGGTGATCTTTGATAGTGGTCGGGTCGCGAATCGCTTTAGATGATGATCCCACACACGCTCGTCAATCGAAAACGAACGCTTCGTCGATCGCACTGCCTTCCAATGATCCCACGCATGGCTGAGGGTCAGTTCCCCGCGTGCCGCCCGTTTCTTTGCTGACACGTCGACGCCCTTGGCCATGTCGCCCAGCCATTCAGTCGCCCGAGTTCTCGCAATCTCGACCGTCACTTCGGGGAACGATCCGATTCGCAATCTTACCGGTCGGCCGTTTTGCCATCGGTACAGGTAAAATGACTTCCCGCCGCTCGCTGTGATCGCGAGACACAAGCCAGGCACTTTGGTGTCGTGAACGTAGGCTCGATCGCTGCCATCGGTAGGGGGCAACAGAGCTTCGAGAGCGCGTTTTGTGAAGGTAATCCGTTTTGCTTCTGACTTGGCCATTGCGTCCGGCTCCGGTTGTCCGTGCTATGCCCGTGCTATGCGCGGTGTCAAATTCGATCAACCTTGGCCTAGCACGGATAGCGCAATACTACCGGGTTTCCCTGTGTTTATGCAAGTTAATCAATCTCGATGAATGTCGAGCCATCCCCCGTTGCTAACACTGGAAATGTCGTGCCGGGTAACCGGTTGCGGGTTCGAGTCCCGTGCCCTCCGCTTCTAAGCCTGCTTGCGAAAGTCGCAAGCGGGCTTTTTGTTAAATCGCCAAAGAACGAAAAGGTCGCGTGTCGGATAAGGTAATGCGCGTGTCGGATAGCCTATCCCAAGCGGCGAGCGGCTGAACCACGCTTATGAGGCGCACGTGAGGCGCGAGCAACTGACCCTTAATCCATACGGCAACTGCCAAATAAAAAACCCCTTGTCGCCAAGGGGTTTAGGTAAGTGACGCCGCTGGGGCTCGAACCCAGGACCTACGGATTAAAAGACGACGCGCTTTCCGCGTGAAATTCGCATCGTCGCAAAATGTCACGAAACACCGTGTTTTCTAGGCAAACGGTGACTCTGGAAGGGCTGAAAAGACTAGCTGGCGAGACTTGGAGAACTTCGCCCCTACAGCTAGTTTTCCGAAAGTTGTACAGCCATGCCCAGACACTCCACGCAAACGCCTACGACCATGAGCACCGTTCAATCTCAGCGCGGAAGCCGCCGACGCAAAGGCGATCTGCCGTCACTGTTCCTACACCGATCCGGCCAATGGACGGCCAAGATCAAGGGACGGACTATCTACTTCGGCCGCGACCAAGCCGAAGCGATGGCGCTACTGCTCAAAGAAAAGGACGCTTGGCTGGCCGGTAAGAATCCGCGCGTGCCAGAGCAACGAAGCCGTCGCCTGAGCCCGAGTTCGACCCTGAAACGTACACCGTTGAAGCGCTGGTGAATGACTTTCTGACCGACAAGAAACTTGAAGTTCAACAGGGCAAGCGATCGCAGCGCCTGTTCGATGACTACCATGCCGCGGCTGAAAGAATGCTGGCGATCGTCGATGGTCAGACGCTGCTGGTCCGTCTCACGAAGCCGAACAACTTCTTTCGCAAACTGTACGACTGGTACGAACATGGCCGATCGCCGGGCCAGAAACGCAAGAACGGCAAGAGTGGTCCGGGCGCTACGGGCTACAAAGGGCCCTGGTCGCGCGTCACGATCCTGAATGAAATCGTGCGCGTGCGGGCGTTCTTCGGTTACGCGCGAAGGCATAATTTCGTCACAAGTAATATCTGTTACGGCGCGGCATTCGCTCGGCCCGAGAAGAGCGAGCTACGAAAACACAGGCTCGCCAAGGGGCCGCGCATGTTCACGCCGGAACAGTTGCGAATCTTGCTGGCTGACACCGAGAGCCGGACTACTTTGCACGCGATGATCCTACTCGGGCTGAACTGCGCGTTCGGCAATGCGGACATCGCGAAGCTGCCTAGAACGGCCGTTGACCTCACCAAGGGCATGATCGTATTCCCCCGGCCGAAAACAGGTGTCCCGCGAAAAATTCCGCTCTGGCCCGAAACGATCAAGGCACTGCGAAAAGTCGACAAATCCAGACCCGAACCCAAGTCGCCAGACCTCGCGGGGAGAATGTTTCTCACGATCGCTGGTGGCGGCTACGAGGGTGATGGTCATAGCACCGCGATCGTACAGAAGTTCAGCAAGTTGTTGTCGAAGCACGGATTCAAGCGGCCCGGACTCGGGTTCTACGCATTGCGGCACACGTTCGCGACAGTGGCGAGTAACTGTCTCGATCAAGCGGCGGTGCGCGCGGTCATGGGCCATGCTCAATTGATGGTCGACGGCCAAGGCCAGCAGGACACAATGGACCACTACATCGAATCGTTCTCTGAGGATCGTCTACTGCGCGCCGTGAACACGGTTCGTGATTGGCTACGTGGTGCGAAGCCCGCTGAGGGGGTGGCCGATGCGTAACTCGCTCGCTACTGTCGTGTTCGATGGACGTACATACGTGATCTGTGAGCCCGATCGCTGGCTGCTACAGCGCGCGGCCGATGCACTTGATCGAGTTAGCGAACGGCCCGCATGCCTGGACTTCGCCGCAATCCCCGAGTGGTCTGCGTCGATCATCGCAGCCGCCGTCGGCACTCTCGATCCACCTTGGCTTGATCTACCCGCTGCCGATGGGGTGAAGTTATTCGTTGCGATCCTGGAAGCGTGGCGAGCCGCTGGGCTGTTTGATGAAGTGCCGATGGCGAAGTTGTTGGGACAGGTCGTTCGACAGGCTGGTTTGGCCGCTCAATTTTTCTGGGGTGAGTTGCCACAATCGCCACGCGACCCCGCCGCAGCGAGAACGGCATTCGCGGCCGCGCTCAACTGCGTGACGGCCGAGGCTGCCATGATGCCAGACTCGCCTGAGTCAGCGAACGAGCCCGAGGGTGACGAAATCATGCATGGCCCCGGCTTCCGCTGGGTCCGGTGGGGCGTCACGACATTCGACTTCACCCCGACTCAGGCGGCATTCGTCGAAGTCCTTTGGAACTCACGTCGGGCGGGCAATCGATTCCTGACGTTCGTTCAGATCGCCGAACTAATCGGGTACGGACGAGACTTTCGCTACACATTCAAGGGGCACCCGGCGAAGGGAGTCCTGATTTGCAAGTTTGGGCGCGATGGCGTCGGATTGCATGAATCGATCGTGGTTTAGTCGACGATCTTTCCGGGAAATCCACGCTTCGACCCCGCCATTCCCACGCTTCGTTTCCTAAGCTCCGAACGTCGATTTTTCAATCCACGTTCACACCGGAGCTAATCTCATGTCCACCGCTGAAGTCATTCCAGAGGCCGCTACTGCACCGCAGGCGACGCTGCCCGACGCGGGAGAACTGCTGACGACAAGCGACGTAGCGAGGGTCTGCAAAGTCACCCGTGACGTCGTGTTGCACTGGATCAAGAGCGGCGCCCTGGCCGCAATTAACGTCGCGGGCAATCTGACGGGCCGGGCACGATATCGAATCGAGGCTGGCGACGTTCGATCATTTCTCGAAGCCCGCCGTAGCCAGCCGAAGGCAAGCAATGGCCAATCGACGCGACGAAGCGTTCCACGCCATAGCAATGCGATCGAGTTCTTCCGTGACGGCAAGCCGACGGGGGTGAAGTGATGAAAGCTGCACCCGCGTCAATCGACTGGTCAAGCAATGAGTTGATTGCAGTTCGCGAACTAGTTCCGCGGCTTCCGCCTCGTCGCGATGGCACCCGCGTGGCGGCGACAACGGTTGCGGGGTGGTACTCGAAAGAGATGCTCGGCTGCCTGCTGCCGAGCGTGAAAATCGCCGGACGGGTATTTATCCGCCCCCGGCTGCTGCGGAACTTCGCCGAGGCCCGCGCCCTGAAAGGGCGTCCGATTTTTTGAACGTGACCCACCAACAAAAAAACCGGCCGGGGAGTCGCAAAACACCCGGCCGGCTCTCGAAAGGATGATCTCACGAATGGTACGCAAGGACGCGACTTTTGAACAGTGCGGGAACATCGCCCCGGACTTCACCGACGACGTGCTGGCCGCAGCAGAGCAGTATGCCAAACTCGGCTGGCGCGTGGTCCCTCTGGCTGAAAAGAGCAAGAAGCCAATCCTCACCGCGTGGCAGACCAATGCGTCTGCCGATATGGACGTGATCCAAGAGTGGTGGAAGCAAACCCCGCGCGGCAACATCGGTGTGCAACTCGGGCCACGTTCGGGGATCATCGACATTGAGACAGACTCACGCGAAGCCGAGCTGGCGTTGCAAGAGTTGTTCCGTGACAACTTCCCCGTGACGTGTGCCTACCGCTCGACGCGCGGCACGCATCGACTGTTCAAGTGGCGAGAGGGGATGATCGCGAAGGCCATGACGAAGATCGACGGCATCGAGTTTCGCCTGGGCAATGGTGACCTCGGCGCGCAGAGCGTGTTCCCGCCGTCGATCCACAGTAGCGGTAACCGTTATCAGTGGATCGTGAGTCCCGACGAGTGTGATCCTGTTGAACTGCCGGACCACGTGTTCGCACTGCTACGCGAGCACAACGCAACTGAACGCGATAAAGGCACTGGCAAAGCCAAGGGCAAACCCGCTTCGCACTTCGCAGGACTCTTGAAGGGTGTCAGTGAAGGTGGTCGCAACCAATCGGCCGCAGAGTTGATTGGGCGAGTGCTCGCCGACATGGCTGACCCGTTCGACAACGCGGCCTGCTTGCGGCAGTATGAGTTTGTCCGACTGTGGAACAACTCGAATCAGCCCCCCCTGGACGATCGCGAGCTACGGCGCACGTTCGAGTCGATTCTCGGCAGGGAGCGACAGAAGCGGCAGAGCCAATTCCCGGCCGCGTATGTAGGTGGGGACGTTGACCCCGCGACCGCACCAACACCGGCCGCAGTATCGACCGCTATCGCCGTTCGACAAGCGGCTGAGTTGCCCGAGTCCACATCAGCGCCCGAGATTGGTATGGAGGTGCAGTTAGAACTCGAAACGCTCCGCCGAAAGCTCGGCATCGTGCGAGTCACACGCGACAGCGACGATCCCGATGCTGTGTATTCGGTCGAGCTGAGCGTGGACGGGAGCGAGCACAAGGTCGCGATTGGCGATGCTCGAAAGGTCAAGAGTTTCACCGCATTCAAGACTGCGGTTGTTGCAGCAACTCGACGGCCGTTTTCTCAAGAACTCAAGCCGGGATGGGATCGCCTGAGTGACGCAATCCTGATCGCATCGGTGACTCAGAAGAAGCACAGCGCAGCCGACACGTTGTCCGAGTGGCTGGAGGCGTTCGTGGTGACTGAACGGCATCGGCTGTACCCCCAACGCCATCACGAACGATTCGATCTTGGCTTTCACACGCTTGAGTCGGCCCTGGCGCGGAAGGCTGACGAGCGATCGTTCGTCGCCGAGGGCGGCATGCTGTGGCTCAAGGCCACCGAGTTCAAGCGGTTCATCTATCAGAACTTCCAGGAGACGGTGAAGGTCGGCGACCTGACTCGAATGTTGGAACAGGCCGGGTTTCAGTATCTCGACGACACACCGATGGTCGGCGGCAAACGAGTCCACATCCGCTATTGGCTGGCCCCGGTCCCCGGTA
>JAEUIL010000661.1 GCA_016794255.1 Planctomycetaceae bacterium
GTCTTGTAGCCGAACTCGCCAGAGTTCGGGCGTCTTTCAAGTGGTCAATCTATCCCGAACTCTGGCGAGTTCGGCTACGCTTTCGCTCATTTGCGGCGAAACACGTCGCTTTGCACGACCGCATGCACCAGCGAACGAAATCCGTACTGCTTGGCCTGGACCTGTTTCACAATATCGTCCACGACAGCCGCGTCGGTAAAGACCAGGCCGTGGCCGGTCGAATAGATCAGCAACTTTTCGGTCAGACCCCGAGCGACCGGTTCGGGATTCGCGGTCAAGAACTGCTTGAGTCCGGCGAGATTGTCGAACCGCCGACCGTCGGGCAGCGTGTCGCTGGCGTCGACCGGCGGGCCGAGCGCGATCCGCACGTCGCGTTGATTCACCACCAACGTCTCGTAATCGGCTCGCTGACCCCGCTCGGGCGAAATGCGGTAGCGCTCGCGCCAGCCGCCGATCACATCGTAGTTTTCGAGGGCAAATCCCAACGGGTCGATCTGCGCGTGACAACTCGCGCATGTCGTCACCTCGCGATGCTTGGCGAGTTGCTCGCGAATCGTCTTCGCCCCGCGAATGTCGGGCTCGACGGCCGGTACATTCGCCGCGGGCAACGGCACCGCCTGGCCTAGCAAGCGGTCGGCGATCCAAAAGCCGCGTACGATCGGCGAGGTCGTCGTGCCATTGGCCGTCACCTTCAGCACACTGCCGAGCGTCATCACCCCGCCGCGATGCCACTCCGGCTTCAACGGCACTTTGCGAATCTCAAGTCCCGTCACGCCCGGGATGCCGTACTGCTTGGCGAGTCGTTCGTTGAGCATCGCGAAGTCGCTGTCGACAAAGTTCACGAGGCTCAAGTCGTGCCGCAGAATCTCGTCGAAGAACGCATGGGTCTCACGCACCATCGAGACTTGTAGGAACTCGTCGAACTCGGGGTAGAGCCGCATGTCGGGCGTCGTGAACTCGATGTTCCGCAACCCGAGCCATTGACCGGTAAAATTCTCGGTGAACCCATGGGCACGTTCATGCTGGAGCATCCGTTCGACCTGAGCGGCCAACTTTTGCGAATCATTCAGCTCGCCCTTGGCAGCCGCGGCCAGCAGTTCCTCATCGGGCATCGTGCTCCAGAGAAAGTACGACAGCCGCGATGCGAGAGCATACGGATCGAGTTGTCCGGGCTGTTCGTCGAGCAGCAGGAATCGCGGCGAGACCAGCACCGCTTTGATCCCGACGCGCAGCGCATCGCCGAACGCAACGCCTTGTGCGAGCCGCTCGCGCACTAGCTGCAAGTACGGCGTCAATTCCTCATCGCTGATCGGCCGACGGAACGCCCGGCGCGCGAACCGTTTCAAGATCGTCGCGGCATCTTCGCCGCTTCCTTGGTTCAAATCGACGTCGCCGATCAACTTCGCTCGCGTGGCCGGTGGCCATTGCTTGGCGTCGAGCGGACCGTCGACTTCGATCCAATCGAGTTTCACGCCGGGACCTTCGTACGTCGCCCCCTGGTTTTGCCAAGGGATCGTGCCGTACGGAACAATCTTCAGCGTATCGCCACGACCGTCGATCCGGGCGTCGAACTCGATCACGGTGGGCTCGACACCCGCGGCGTAGTGGCCGAGCAGCTTAGTCTTGCCACCCACGCCGAAGTTGCCGGCGTAGACTCGCAAGGTGCCCGGTTTGCCGTCGCTTTGAACGGCCTGCGCCTGCATGCGGATGTGGTATCGCCCCGGGGCCGGTGCGCGGAACTTACGCAGCTCAGTGGGCGAATAGCCCGAGTTGAACATGATGATCGAGTCCGAGCCTTCGAGCTGCCGCGTGCTCTTGCTGTCCCAGTTCGCCAACAGCGCCGTGGCCGGGTACTTTTCCTGCACGTATTTCGGCGCGGGTCCCACGCCTAGCGCAGCATCGAGCGCCACGTCGGCCGCTTCGAGATACTTCTCCATTTGCACCGGCGACAACGTGAGCGCCGTGTCGATCTTGTCGAACCCGAACGCCAACGCATCCTCGGGCAGCAACTCCATCACGTTCGTTTCGATGCCGAGCAGATCGTGGATCGTGTTCTGATACTCGATCCGGTTCAGTCGCCGCAGTTCGACGCGACCTTCACGCGTCTGCCGCTCGCGCATCACACTGCGCAACTCTCGTCCGAGCGGATCGAGCAGTTGCTGGCGTTCGACGGCGCTCGGCTGAGGGCTATCCGCCGGCGGCATTTTGCCGTCATGGATCCGCTGATAGATGCGAACCCAAGTATCAAGCGTGCCGGGATCATCGAACTGCGGCGCGAGCTTTGGCAGGTTCAAATCCCGCTCGGCCGTCTGGGCGTTGTGACACTCAACGCAGTACTTGGCGAACAGCGCCTCGGCCTGGGGCGCAAACGTGGCCGGAGCGGCAGTTGCTACCGTTGCAGCGAGCAGGCTTAGCTGGGATAGTGCGACGAACAACGCGAACAGTTTTCTCATATCGTGCTTAGCCGTAGCTAAAGGACCAGTG
>JAEUIL010000689.1 GCA_016794255.1 Planctomycetaceae bacterium
GTCGAATTTGGCCGAAGCTTCGACGTCGATCGCTTATTGCGAAGTTCCTGACGTTTACGGCGGCGACTTTCCCAACTCGGGAGTTTCGGTCATCCTCGAGCGGTTTGGCGCTGCGGGACAGGCGTATGGCTCGACCACCGATCCGGGAGCCGCCCCTGGCAGTGAAGAGATGGTGGCGGTCGTTATGCCGCATTTGATCGATCCCGGATTAAATCGGCGTGATACCTCGCTGGCTGGTCAGCAACCGTTAATGGGACTCGACCCGTGGTACACAGCGGATCCGAAAATCCAGCAAATCATTCGTCCGGGCGACCAGATCCAGTTCGATCTGAAGGGGGCGCGTTACACTCTCGAAAGCAGCGATAACCACCCGCGAAAAAACATTTCCGACCAGTTGAAGCAACGTTACGGCGGACCGGTTTGGTATGTCGCGCGGGCATTGCGATCGTATGATGAAACGGGTAACTATCGCATCCACCCGGTGAGTCATTACTATGTTCTCGATTGGTTTGCCAACGGCGCGCCAGAAGCAAACGGCAAGCTGCCATTGGACAACGCTCATTATAGTCTCGGCAGTCCGCAAGCCGGTGATCCCGATTTCTTTAAGGGCCTGCCTGTGCGTTATCGAATCTTTCGACAGCCGATCAAGTCGGCGGATCCGCCCATCAATTTACCGGAAGGGGCCGTCATCGATCTCAACTTCTCGGGCACCAAACGCTTGAACTTCTATCCGCGGTTGGCACCCGATTATGTGCAACCCGGCATCAATCTCGCGGCTGATGATCGCGCGCTGGGAGTACCGCCGAATCCATACACAGGAACCGCCTGGGTTTATGAAAACTCGCCGACAACGATTCATCCCGCGCAGTTTCCCAACGACCAGACGCCGATTATCTTCACTTTTAGCGAGAATGGCTTGATTGATCGGCTCTTCACCCGCCAATGGAAACCCTATTATCCGCGCGGCACGGGCGAATTCGGTTCGTGGGAATGGTCTGTGGATCGATCGTTTGAACCGATTTATCTATTGGTGGGACGACGCGAGAAGGTGCCCGCTCCGGTCGGTGCCAACGCGTTTAACAATCAGGTGAACACAAATTGGGCGGACTCACGCAACGTCTGGATCACGATCAATGGCCAAACCGGCTACGTGGGCAGTTCGCAAAATGCGGAAGTTCCTTTCGATGTAATCGTCAACGGACTTAAGGGGCACACCAAGAGCGTCGCGGGTTCCGAATGGTGGAAAGACGCCTATTACAAGACTCGATATCCGCCGAGCGAAAGTACGTTTCAGTCGATGTCATCTCAGGCGCGGGCGGATGGTTGTCTCAACGGCTTGAATCATATGGGCTACGGCGCGCGTCGCATCGCCATGCAGCAACTCCTGATGGGAGGGAAGTAAGTCATGACGATCCCGATGCCAAGTCACTCCCGGTCGCCCAAACGTCGTGGGCGGATTTCACGGCGCTCAGGCGTGACTTTGCTCGAAACGTTGATCGCGATTTTTGTCGTGACGGTAGGGCTGTTAGGTCTGGCCACGTTGATTCCGGTCGGGCGCTATCAGATGGAAGAGGCGACTCGAATTGATCGCGGAGCAGCACTGGGCCGCGCAGCCTTCCGAGATCTCGCAGCCCGCGGGCAGTTGAATATGGCGCGATGGGCGTATGCGGGTGCATCCGGCAGTCAGCCGACACCCGTAATGAACTCGAGCGGAGGCTTCAACGTACCGTCGGGAGCGCCCAACACGATGTTGGTGCCGCCGCACGCGCCAGTCGTGCTCGATCCGCTGATGATTGCGAGCAACTTGGCCAACTTGAGCGTGGTGCAAAGTTTTCCTTACGAGCTGCCAGGCACGAATCAAAATGCCATCGAATGGAAAAACGCGCCCCGGTTAGCGCGGGTCAGCATTCTCACTCCCAACACCTCGGTGCCGGGGCCCGGGGTCAGTTCGGCACCGCCATTCTTACCGCTGAGTCTCGCGCAGTCATATTTTAAGGGTGCCGACGACCGCATATTTTCGCGGCCCGAGCAACTCGAGTTCAAGCCGAGTGTGAACTTTGCAGAATTGCAGGTTGGCCAAGGCGCGAACACCGCGTTGAGCCCCGCCTCGGTCCAGTCCCAAGGCGACTTCTCGTGGTTTGCCGTGGTGAGTCCGAACCGGTTCGAGGTCTTGACCGCCGGCGCTCACAGGACTCGTCAGTTCGACGTGGCCGTGGTGGTTTGCCACAAGCGATCGCTGGGCAATCTCACAGGTACGACGTATGACAATCGCGACCGCATGCGCGGTGAACGC
>JAEUIL010000699.1 GCA_016794255.1 Planctomycetaceae bacterium
ATTACACAAGCGAAGGTGTGCCGCAGCTCAAGGCGATGGGAGTCCGCGAGCGGAGCGCGCCAGTCGACAGCCCGTTGTTTGATCGGGGCGAGATCGCCAAACCGCTCGCAGCCGTGCCGCGCGGCTTCGTGCAAGTCGTCAGCAGAACACCGCCCTCGATCGCGCCCCCCAGCAGCGGCCGACGCGAACTGGCCGATTGGATTGCGTCGCGCGATAATCCGTTGACCGCGCGGGTGATTGTTAATCGCGTGTGGACGCATCTCTTCGGCCGCGGCCTGGTCCCCACGCCCGACAATTTCGGCGCAGCGGGCATAACGCCCGACAACGCGGCGCTGCTCGACCATCTGGCGATCACGTTCATGAACGATGGTTGGTCCATCAAGCGTCTCATTCGCCGCATCATGCTCAGCCGGGCTTATCAACTCGGCAGTCGTTTCGACGCCGCGAATTTTGAGCGCGATCCTGACAATGCGCGCGTGTGGCGGATGAGTCCGCAGCGACTCGATGCCGAAGTGATCCGCGATTCGCTCTTGGAAATCGCGGGCCGGCTCATCGCGACGCCCCCCGTCGGTTCTCCGGTCGCGCTCGCCGGTGAAGACAACAGCAACGCCTTGCTGCGGAAGCTCGCCACGCTCGACACCGGCCACGTGCATCGAGCCGTGTATCTGCCCGTAATTCGCGACAGCGTGGTCGAGTCGCTCGCCTTGTTCGACTTTGCCGATCCGAGCTTGGTGGTCAGCCAACGCACAACCACGACCGTTCCGGCACAGAGCTTGTACTTGTTGAACAGTCCCTGGGTGCAAATGCAGGTCGAGGCGGCTGCCGAGCGCGTGTTGAAGTCGGCCGACCAGGATTCGGCCCGAGTCGCGTGGGCGTACTGGTGTTTCTTCGGTCGAGCGCCGAGCGACGCCGAGCAACAAGCCAGTGCTCGATTCTTGAAGGACTACGCGGCAGCGATCAAGAGCGAGAGGTTAACCCCCGACAAACGGAGTCGTGCGGTCTGGGCCGCGTTTTGCCAGGCACTCGTCGCCAGCGGCGATTTTCTGTATCGACATTGATGGTAGAGATGCCCTTCGACAAACTTGTGTGCCATGGCCACGTCCGCGTGGCCATGTTTCTCGGTAGAATCGCATGTCCACGCAGACGTGGACATGGCACACAGCGAGTACCGAACAGGCTTAACTCGCCGTGTACGCACCCAGCCGGTCCTCGTCGATTTCGATGCCGAGTCCGGGCCCCGTCGGCACGCGGATGTAGCCTTGTTCGAGCTTGAACGGCTGCTTGACGATCAACTCGCGGAACGGGCTCTCGGCCGTGTCGAGTTCCAACATCGGCTCGTCGGCCGTGTGGCCATGCGTGAATGGCGGCAGCAGCGATTGCACTTGCAGGGTGGCGGCGATCCCCAACGCACCGGACCAACAGTGCGGCACACATGGCACGCTGAACAGCCGGGCCATCTCGGCGATGAACAGCACCTCGGCGATCCCGCCACACAAAATCACGTCGGGCTGAATGATATCGAACGACCGTTTCATGAGATGATCTTTGGCTTGGGATCGAGACTCGAGCACTTCGCCACCTGCGAGCGCGATGTCGAGTTCGCGGGCCAACTCGTCATAGCCGGCGTAGTTGAGCCCCTGCGGCAACGGCTCTTCAAAGCAATAGAAGTCGAGCTTCTCGAGCTCCTTGCCAAACTTAATTGCCTGCGGAAACGTGAACGCGCCGTTGCCGTCGGTCAGCAGCCGAATGTCGGGCCCCACCGCCTCGCGTACTTTGGTCAGCACGGCGAGGTCGCGGCGTATGTCGAACCGCCCGGTGCGCATTTTCAACGCCTTGAAACCACGCGCGACCAACTCGGCGGCCTCGGCCGGATATTGCTGCTCGGGATCGACGCCCGCGGTGTAGTTCATGGCTGCCGCGTAGGCGGGGATCCGCTCGCGCACTCGACCGCCGTACAGTTCAGCCACCGACAGACCAAGGGCCTTGCCACGCACGTCGTGCAGGGCGACATCCACACCGGCCACCGCCCGAGCCTCGCCGAAGTTGGCACCCCAGAGCGTTCGCCACAGCTTGCGATGCTCAAGCGGATTCTGACCGATGAGCGCAGGCTTCAAGCGTTCCTCGATCGTCGCACGGGCTCCGGCAATGTCGGCGGTCTCGCCCCAACCGACGAGGCCGCTGTCGGTCGTGATCTTCACCAACAAGGCTGTGCGAAACTCGGTGAGCGCGATCGACACGCCGATTGCTTTCGGCAACTTGTGCCGAAGGGCGAACGTTTCCACGTTCGTGATCTTGAGCGCACTCGGTCTATCGACCGGATCGGCCCAGAGTCGGCGTGGAGACACGGCCAGCGCCGGACCGGCGAGCGTCCCCAGGGCAAGCGATCGCAAGACATCGCGACGGGAGATGGCAACTCGATTCACGATGATGACTCCGCAGAGATGGGTGATTCACGTCGCGCCGACTTGGCGACAATCGTTAACGCGTTGGAAGTGTCCCTTTCGCCAGTCGCGAAGGGCGGTCAATCTTGAGTTCGTCCTTGACCGTCTTGTGCCAACGACGTGTGTCGCGCTCGACCGTAAAGGCGTACAGTCCTTCGTCCGGCCCGGCCCAATCGCGATGGGCAAGCAACATCTCTTCACGCCGCTCGCCCAATTCAAAGGCCCGTTTCAACAGCCGTTCGCGTTCGGCCGGATCGTCGCGAGTCGTTTTGTCGATGGTCGAGAAGAAGTCCAATTTCACGCCCAACGCCGCCAGTTGGCGATAGAGTTCGAGCAATTCGAGCATGAGCCGTGTGTAGTCTTGGCCAAAGCGATGAAACGCGACGCGGTCGGCATATTCGCCCGGCGGCGCGAGCTCGGCCGCACGTTGCAGATGTTTCTCGGCCTCGTCGACGACTGCGACGGGAATCAACTTCCGCCACACGCCGATGATGTTTGCATAGGCAACCCCGGTCGTGTCGACGTGTTTCGCGAGCGCCGACCAATTCGCGTCGAGCGACTGGCGATACGTCGCGAAGAACTTCTCCATCGGTTCGGCGGCTGGGCCGTAGGCGCTCCGGTAAAACTCGGGCATCACGCGTGCGGTGTCCTGCGTGGGATCCCACATCATCCGCGACAGGGCCCAGTAGTTCGGGGCCTGCGTCGCGAACGACTTGCTAGCCTCGCCATAGGCGGCGACAAAACCGAGACGCTTGGCCTCGGCCAGATTGGCGATGATCTGTTCGTCATGCACCATCGGTAGATCGTGGTAGTAGTGGTTGCCCCAACCCTCGCGAACCACCATCTTCGCGCCCAACTTTTGCCAACCGGCAACCGCCTCGCGCCACTCGGTCAGGTTCTGCGGATTGCGATGTGCGGCCGACTGATAGACAAACGACAGATACAAGTTCGGCTCAAGTCGCTCGATCTTCACCGGCGGGCGATTGTAGTACGTGTACGCGAACATGCCGACGCCGCGATTCGAGTTCTGCTCGCGCACCCGCCGGGCGATTTCATTCGCATACGTGAAAATGCGATCGCTCAACTGCACGGTCTTGTTGTCGTAGCTGAGCAACCCGGGCACGTCGAGTTTGCGACAGTTCTCGCACTCGCAGAAACCACCGCCATCGCTCGGCGAGATGTTCATGATGTCGAGCTTGCCTTCGAGCACATACTCGACCATCCGCTCGATCACGGCCGGGTTCGTGGTACACATCTGCGGCGGGCGGCGTTTGCCATCGACCAAGGCGAACCATTCGGGGTGTTCGCGGAACGACTGATCGTTGCGGAAATTGAAGGCGTCGTACCACGAATGGCCGAAGACGGCCGAGCGCACCCAACCAAGCCGGGCACGGCGAGCCCAACGACGTGCGGAGTCGGCGAACTCTTGCGTGTGGTAACGGGTGTAGCCCAACTCGAACGAGCGAATCTCGAACGCCGGTCGCTGCCGCACGTCGAGCGTGGGGATCACGGCGTCGGGCCGACTTGGCACATGCTCGCCGAACGGTCCCGGCCAGAACCAGTGAACGCCGAGATGATCGTCGAGCAACGTGTAGACCGCGAGCATCGAACCGGCCGAGGTGCGCAGCGACCACGGATCGCCCCCATCGTCGTCGCCGGCGAGCAACAAGCCGCGCTGAGTCGAGCGCAGCAGATACTCTTCGTCGGACCAA
This sequence comes from Planctomycetaceae bacterium, assembly GCA_016794255.1. GTDB lineage: Bacteria > Planctomycetota > Planctomycetia > Pirellulales > PNKZ01 > JAEUIL01. The sequence goes on from JAEUIL010000699.1 coordinate 4,154, forward strand.
GTGCCAAGCGGCTTTTGCAAAACCTTCTCGGCCACGTCGATGCCGACAAAGAACGACAAGCCCGGCGCGTCGGTAGTCAGATCGGACCAGACGACGATCGGCAACTCACGGCCCACGACCTTGCCAGCGTAGTGCGAAAGCTCATCGGCCGCGGCCCGTTCGACGTGGTTCGATTGATCGGCGATCACCACCCGCTGAAAGTCGGCGAGCTTTTGGTCGGCGCGAGCCGTGTGACCAACGGCAGCGACGAACAGCGCTACGAACACGATCGCTAGAGGAAACTTCATCGGCAGCGCTTTCCAGCTTGAAAGAAAACAATCGGCGTAGTTTCGGCAGCTACAATTCAAA
>JAEUIL010000706.1 GCA_016794255.1 Planctomycetaceae bacterium
GGCGACAATTCAGCGGGGCACGGAACATCGCTATCGGGGGATGGCCTGACCCTGGTGTTCGGTCGCCCAGGTAGGCCCGGCGAGCCAGATTTGTGGCAGGCGACTCGTCCCACACTGGCGAGTCCTTTTGCGAAGCCGGTCTTCCTGACGGCCTTAAATTCGTCGGAGTGGGACGATAATCCGTCTCTTTCGTCCGACGGGCTGACGGTCTGGTTCCATTCTAAGAGACCGAACAATCTTCACGGAGCGTTTTGGACCAGCCGACGATCGTCACTCGCCGCGGAGTTTGCAAAGCCGGTGCCGATGGCTTTGCCGCTCACTGGCGGTTTTTCCGTTTCCGGGATAGCGCCTTCTTCGGATGAACGGGTACTCATCTTTTCTACCGCCTTTGACAAAGCGGCTCACGACCTATTCATAAGCGCGCGACCGACGCCGCAGGCCCCCTTCGGCACGCCCGTAAACCTCGGTCCTGCGGTCAATAGCGATGCTCGGGAATCTCAGGCGACCTTATCGGCTGACGGTACGATCCTAATCTTTTCTTCGGAGCGTCCCGGCGGTCTCGGCGAATTCGACCTCTGGATGACCCGCCGCGTGCCGAAGGCAAAGTCGGGCGTTGCACCGTCGAGCGCCGCGCCGCCGCCGGGCGACTACGCGCTGCAGTTCGACGGCGTCGACGATCACGTCGAGCTTTCCACTCTTGTGCTCGATTCCGCGAAACCGTTCACGATCGAAGCAGCGGTGCAAACGACCGAGAACGGTCGCCAAATGCAGATTGTCAGCAATGAAATGGGACAACGCGACGTTGCGTTGGCGTTGAATCCTAATCGCGTCGTCGGCATCATCCGCGACAACTCGATCAACGGCCTAACGAAGCAATACTCACCCACCGGGCAGCGCACCGTCGACGATGCTCGCCACTACGTAGCCTTCGTCTGGGACGGCAAGAAGGCCGAGGTTTTCTGGGACGGCAATTCAGTGGCCCACGACGACGAGGATCGCGGTCCGATCGTCGCCAGCAACGTGCCGCTGCGGATCGGCACTCGGCCCCAGAACGCCCCTCTGGCCTTCGACGGCCGGATCGACGAAGTGCGCATCTCGAAGGTGGCCCGATATACGAAACAATACGCGCCGCAAGCCCTCCTCGCACCCGATGCCGACACGCTGGCCCTGTACCACTTCGACGAAGGCATAGGCGACGTCCTCAAAGACTCCTCCGGCAACAACCACCATGGCAAGATTGTCGGGGCGAAATGGGTTCGCGCCGATGGCTCGGCGATTCCGGCATCGAACTCATTAGACGCTGTCGTCAACGCGCCGAAGTTCACGAACGCGCTCGGCATGGAGTTCGTGCTGGTGCCCAAGGGCAAGTCGTGGCTCGGCGGCGGTGGCGGCAAGCCGGGGACGCGAGAGTTCACCGTGCCGCGCGATTTCTACCTCGGCACCTACGAGGTGACGCAGGAAGAATGGCAGCGGGTGACGGGGAAAAACCCCAGTGCCTACAAGCGTAACAACCCGAACGATGCTCGACCCGAAGCCCTAGCCGTCAAAGATATTACCGACGAGGAACTGAAGCGATTCCCCGTCGAGGGGGTCAACGGCTACGACTGTATGAAGTTCGTCGATGCGTTGAACGCCGCGACCCACGAGAGCGGCTGGTTCTATCGGCTGCCGACCTCGGACGAATGGGAGTACGCCTGTCGCGGCGGACCGATGACCGACCCCGCGGAGAGCGGCTTCGACTACTACTTCGACCAGCCGGTCGTGAAAGCCCTGCCGGGACAATTGAATTCGAGGACCCCGCCCGCCCTCAATCGACCTTGTCGCGTCGGCTCGTACGCGCCGAATCGCTTGGGCCTATTCGACATGCACGGCAACGTTCGGGAGTGGTGCCGCGACTTGCTTCCGGCGTCTCCGTCGCAAGTAGACGGGCTCTCGCGGCGTCTATCGCGGGGCGGACACTGGAAAGAAGCGGTGACCGAACCGGGTTTACGGGCAGGCACCGCGCAACCCAGCGAGCAATGGATGTCGTTTCCCTATGTCGGTCTGCGGCTGGCCCGCGTGCCGGCGACGACTACCGCGGTCGCCGTCACCCGGCCCGAGCCGGGTGTTGACTATGCCCTCTACTTCGACGGCATCCGCTCGTCGGTCGCGATCCCTTCGCTTTCGCTCGACGGACCGGAGTGGACCGTCGAAGTCACCGCGATGATCGACGGTTCGCCGCGTATCGGCACGATCGTGCGTGCTCTCGGCAACGGCTTCGCGACCTGGCTCGAAACCGGCCCGGCCGAGGATGCAAAACATTCCGTGCAAGCGTTGATCAGAACGGCGACGACGCTCAACTCGGCGAGCCATGCCAATGTCGCTTCCGGTCAACGAGTTCGTTACGCGATGGTATTTCGCAATGGCAAGATCGACTTATACCACGACGGTCGACACTTGGCACAAACGTCTTCCGTGTCGAGGGGTGCGCCCGCCAAAGGGCGCAGTTTCACGATCGGCGCCGAGGAGGACGACGGGCTGATGATGTGCCGGTTCTTCGAGGGAACGATCGACGAAGTCCGCGTCTCGACGAAGGCCCGCTTCGACGGTGACTACACGCCGACCGAGCGGCTTGCCGCCGACGCCGACACGCTGGCCCTCTATCACTTCGACGAAGGCACCGGCGATGTCCTCCGCGACGCGTCGGGCAACAACCATCACGGCAAGATCGTCGGGGCGACGTGGGTGCGGGCCGATGGATCGGCGAGCCGGTTGCCTGCCGAACCTGCGGCGATCGCAACCGTTGCCGCCAACAAAACACTCGCCAACCCCGCGTTTCAATCGTGGCTGAAAGCGACGCAGGCCCTGCCCGCCGACAAGCAACTCACAGAGGTCAGCAAGAAGCTGATGGAGTTGAATCCCGGCTTCGACGGCAAGCTGACCGACGCCATCGGCACGCAAAGTCCCGGTATCGACGCAGAAGGAGTCGCTGCGGTCGGCATTACGTCCGATGAAGTAGCCAATCTCTCGCCCCTGCGGGCCTTGCGAACGCTCCGCTATCTCGCCTGCAACGGGAACAAGTTTGGCAAGGGAAAGCTCGCCGATCTGTTGCCGCTCGAGGGGTTACCGCTCCAACACTTTACTTCGCACACATCCGCCATCGCTGACCTGTCGACGCTGGCCAAGTGCAAGTCGCTGAAGTCTGTGCGACTCTTGGATACGCACGTAACGACCGAACAGGTTGCCGCCCTGCAGACCGCTTTGCCGTCTTGCAAAGTCGAGTGGGACGGAGTCACGGATGCGCCGGGGACGGAACGGCGAATCGCAGAGTGGGTCTTGCAAGTCGGCGGGGACGTGCAAGTACTCGTGGACAGACTGCCTGTGACCGTGCGTGAACTTCGGGAGTTACCTGCTGAGCCGTTCTGGAACAATAGCATAGCAGCAACCAAGGTGGCGACGAACGAAGATCTGGCCCAACTTGCAAAGTGCGTCGGTCTGACGAATTTGAATCTGAACTTTACATCTGTCGATGATGCAGGCGTATCCCGCCTCAAAGGCTTGAGCAAGCTGCAAAGTCTGTCGCTCATGAACACCCGCATCACGGATGCCGTCATAGCCCAGTTCGCTGGTTACGAACGGTTGACTCATCTGAACGTGAAGGGGACGCGCGTCACCGCCGCCGGAGTTGCGAAGCTGCAAAAGATGCTGCCGAACTGCAAGATCGAATGGGACGACCCGGCAAAAACGCCCGCAAAGCCGCTCACCCATCTCGATCCGAAGTTCCAGCAGTGGCTAGCGGCGACGCAAAGGCTACCGGCGGAGAAACAACTGGAAGAGTTCAGCAAGAAGCTGATCGAACTCAATCCCGGGTTCGATGGCAAGCTCGTCGGCGGTTATGGCTATCCAAAGCCGGTCATCACCAACGGCGTAGTGACCGGTGTCGGTTTCGATTCGGCTCAGATCGGTGACATTTCCCCGGTTCGCGTTTTTGCGGGACTGACCGACCTGTACTGTGTTGCGAATCACCGGCCAAACGGTTTTGGCCCCGCCGGAATCCTCGTCGATCTTTCGCCGCTCGCCGGTATGCCGTTGACGTCACTACATGTCGGCAATGTTCCCGTGATCGACCTCTCGCCCCTGCGCGGGATGCCGCTCAAATCGTTGGGAATCTACCAGACGCAGGTCGCCGACTTATCGCCGCTGGTCGGCATGCCTTTGGAAGATCTCGGTATGAACGGCACGAGAAAGGTGACGAGTATCGAACCACTGCGCGGGATACCGCTCAAGCAACTGTCCATGAATGGGCTGCCGATTTCGGACCTCTCGCCGTTGGCCGGTATGAAGTTGGATAAGCTGGCCGTCTCCTCAACCCCCGTTGCCGATCTCTCGGTACTGCGCAGGATGCCGCTGCGAGATTGGGTTGATTTGAGCAATACGAAAGTCACCGACCTCTCGCCGCTGCGCGATTGTCCGACATTGAACGAAGTCGATCTGAACCGAGTCAACATCGCACCGGTCGAAATCTCGAAACTGTTGCAAGCGGTGCCGGAATGCAAAGTGAAGTTCAACACGCCCGGGGATTCGCCGACGGTGACCGAGGCCTTGCAAGAGGTCGATCCCGAGCGACGCGTGGCCCGTTGGGTGCTCGCCCGCGGCGGCACGGTCAGCATTTCACGCCCAGGCGACGAACGTTCGCGAGGCATCGCCCTGGAAAAGGATTTGCCTGCCGAGCCGTTCTTGGTCGTGCATTTGAAAGTGCCTGGTTCGAGCAGTGAAATCAGCGCCGAAGAATGGCAATCGCTGGGCGAGTTGCGCTTAGTGCGGGGGATCGATGTCGCTGGCTGTCGCCCGACCAACGAAGCTCTCGCCGCGATCGGGCGTTGTCGATCGCTGGACAGCTTGATTATGGCGTTTCATCCGTCGTTCAACGATGAGGGCCTTCAGCACCTCGTCGATTTGCCGCATCTACGTTCGCTCGACATCGGCGTTGGCGGACACACCGCAGCCTGCTTGGAATCGCTCGGCAAACTGAAGTCGTTGCGAGTCTTGAAGATGGGGACCAAAGACTTGCAGCTGAAGTCGCTCAAACCGTTGCAATCGCTCGGCAATCTGCTGCAGTTGGATTTGAACGGCGCAACGCTATCGAACCAAGCGGTCGGCGACTTGGCTGCTTTGCCGCAACTACGACGATTGAACTTGGCAGGCTCCGGGCTTACTCCCGCGGTCATCGACGAACTGCTCAAGCTACGCGGCCTGTATGCCGTGTCGCTCGAGGGTCTGAGATACCCGGCCGCCACGCTCCTGAAATTGGCCGACCATCCGACGCTGTCGCTGATCAACACCTACGGTTCGGGCATCAAGCCCGAGGAATACGAGCAACTGGCCAAATCCCTGCCGCGACTCACGTTCTTGCATCCCGAGTTGCAGACGCTCAACGCAGCCGAACTGGCCGCGCTCGATTGGGCCGCCACGGTCTGCGCGCCGTTCAACGGGTACGACGCGCAACTGCGCGAGAAGAAGGCGCACAATGCCGAATTGTGGTTGACCATCAACAAGGCCTTTCCACCCGCCGATTTTCGTCAACTGGCCAAGGTTAAGAATGTCACCGGTCTCGTACTGAACAACCACACGAGCAGCGATGAGCATTTGCGGGTGCTCTTCGAGTCATTGCGTGACTTCCCGCATTTGCAGTCGCTCACGATTTCCAACGCAGGGTTTGCGAACCCTGCCGCCCTGGCCGATCTACCGCGACACACAGGTTTACAAAGTTTTTCGGTCGGCAACAACAGCGTGGTGCAGGACGAATCGCTCGCTGCCTTGTCACAACTGCCCCACTTGTCGCACGTGAAGCTCGAAGCATCGCTACTCACGGACGGCGTGTGCGAGCATTTGAAACCGCTTAAAGCGTTGGAAGTGTTGTCCGTGATTGGAGCCACGAAATTCACCGGCGGTCGCTTGTCGGAACTCCGCGACAAGCCACGGTTGTGGAACTTGCAGTTTACCAAAACCGGCGTTACCGACGCCGCCCTCGCGGCGCTCGTCGACTTGCCCGCACTCGAAGAACTATGGCTCAACAAGACCGCGATCAGCGACGCCGGCTTGCAACACCTGACCGGCTGTCAGAACTTGCGACTGGTAAACGTCGCCGGCACCAAAGTCACCCCCGCCGGCGTCGCCGCACTGCGCAAGGCGTTGCCCGGTTGCATGGTGCTGCACGACTCGGGCATCGATCCCGCTCCCGCAGCCAAGACAGAGTAGCACGTTCTTGAATCAGCAAAGATTCGCCGGTAGCCGCTTCGGTCACCTTGTACCGATGTGAGCTTTCTGCGTCGAGCAATCTGAGCCAAGCACCTGCTCTCGGTTAACAATTGACTCAACGGCAAGCTGGCGACGATAACAACGTTCGATTCAGGAGGTCACCAGGGGACCCACAGGGCTGAAGACTTTGACCCCGACCCCTGAGGCTCAAGCCCAACGGGTACGTCAATCTATCGACGTCCCCCGGTTCGCATTCGTTCAATCTGAACGAAGGAATCACTGTCGACGCAAGCCGAGAGAGTATCCCCCTCCGAAGCTCGCACCCTACCTTGAGAAACCGCCCATCTTAACGTTCAAGCTCCAGTCCAGAGGGGTTGTCGATACCTCGATAGCGATCCTTCTACCTTCACTCTCCCACGCGAGCCACGGTAAGCTCTTCCCCGCAATCTGAACAACCAGTTTGCCGCTCCTTGCGTCACTATGCGCTGATTAGCAATGACGAGGAGCACCAACTTTCGGCGAAACCTCCTCCGAGCCGACATACGCCTTAAGCTCCTTCAGGGGGTGCCAGGGCGGTGGTTTTCAGAAACGTCCTTGTAACGCATTAGCACGGCCAAGCGAAGCTCAACAGGCCTGCATCTGCCTACCGTTCCTCGCCCGTCCAGTCCGGGCATAGCATCTCCACCCTCATCAGCACGGTCTTAACCGCCTCTTCCTGCCGGTCTGGCGGGTAGCCGTGCTTGTTCAAGATACGTTTCACCATCACCTTGATTCTGGAACGAGCATTCTCGCGAACATAACCGTTCATGCCCAGGTGAGTGACGGGACGGGTTGATGATCGAGATGGGAGGTGATGACGAAGGCGCTGTCCGGGCCTTGCTTGGTCGGCGTCTCGTCGATGCTCAACTGTTCTTCTGTCGGCAGTTGCGCCGCCAGTTCGTCGTAGCAGGGACGCAGAGCTGCGGTCCCTTGGTTTTGCAGCTTGACTACCCAAACCGGCGAGCAAGGCTGATTGAGCACTTTTTCCAGGAACAGAGCCACTCGCCACTTTCTCTGACGGGAAGGGGCAGAAACATACGGGAAAAGCCTTGAAACTAGCATTTTATTGGCCCCAAAAAATTAGTTTGGGGGGGGTGGTTCTGTCGCGTTTATGGCGAGCCAGATTCAGCAGAAAACGAAATGCGTTGGGCCACTCAATCCTTGCCCTCGCATTGCTTTGACCAAGAGTTGATCGGCGTCCGTCTCGTAACGTTTCGCGAAAGACAGCTGACAACGGAATTCGCCAGCCAGGCGGTCAAGTATCGACTTTATGAAAGGACGGGCTCTGTGAGCACACATCAGATCGATTGACAAGTCTACTCATGCACTCGCCGGCCGACCGCCACGAGAATTGCCGCGACCGCGAAACAACGCACACGCAATTTTGATGATTTTACGCGAAAACGTGCCGTATTCTGATTGATACTGATCGTCCTCGAAGGGAGACTCCATGTCTCGCAAAGCCCGCCCATCGAATACCCAACGACCGCGTCTGCCGCAGTTTAGTCGGTCACTACTGAACGAACGCATACGATTAGGATTCATCCGAGGACGTGCTCCAGAAGAAGGTGACCACCCGGTCATCGAGCACCGGCGACGAGTACTTGAGCTAAGCGATGCGATTGATCGCGAGCTTTATCGCATGTCGCAACCTCGGGCGAAAGCGGACAAATCTCCTTACGATAGCGAACTCGCTTGGTTGATAGCAAATCAGTTTTTAGAAGACTATTACTCAGGGTTGCAAGCTTCCAATCACCCTGCGAATGACGCGCCAGCTTGGCCGCCGAGTCGAGAGGAGGTGACGGGGGCGGC
>JAEUIL010000746.1 GCA_016794255.1 Planctomycetaceae bacterium
GGTTCGCATTGAAGTCACGCCCAGCCCGCGCCCGCTCACGCCGAAAGAGACCGAGCAGCTGACCGTCACCGCGCACTACAGTGACGGCAAGCAGCGCAATGTCACCGAACTCGCCGCGTTCCAATCGAGCGACACCCCGATTGCGACCGTCAAGCCGAGCGGACTCATCACCGCCGGCACGTTGCCCGGCGAGACCGTGATCATGGCCCGCTACATGGGCCAGATCTCGACCTGGAACGTCGTGATTCCGTTCTCGGGTCAGATTGCTCACGACAAATACGCTGCTCTACCACGGCAGAATTTCATCGACGATTTGGTTTGGAAGAAGCTCGAACAGGTGGGCGTGTTGCCGTCGACCGCGGCGAATGACTCGACGTTCTTGCGACGGGTCAGCTTGGACATCATCGGCCGACTGCCAACACCGGACGAAGCGCGAGCGTTCCTGGCCGACAAGTCGTCGAACAAGCGTGCCAAGCTGATCGACGCTTTGCTTGAGCGCACCGAGTACGCCGACTTTTGGGCCAATAAGTGGAATGACTTGTTGCGGCCGAACCCGTATCACGTCGGCATGAAGGCGACGATGAACATCGACGCCTGGTTGCGTGATGTGTTCCGCGCGAACAAGCCCTACGATCAATTTGTGCGCGAGCTGCTCACGGCTCAAGGGAGCACGTGGCACAACGGCGCGACGGTCATGTTCCGCGACAAGCGCAAGCCGGAAGAACTGACAACCATGGTTAGTCAGTTGTTCCTCGGCATTCGCTTGGAGTGTGCCAAGTGTCACCATCATCCGTTTGAAGTTTACGGCCAAGACGAGTTCTACTCGCTGGCGGCGTACTTCTCGCGGGTTTCGTTTAAAGGCCAGGGGATCTCGGCTCCGATCTCGGGCGGCGAGGAGATGATCTTCACGTCGCTCCCCGGCGGACGCTCTCAACCGGTGATCCATCCGGTGACGGGGCAGACGATGTCGCCGAGGCCGCTGTTCGGTCCGGCACCCGAGTTGGGCACCGACGACGATCCGCGTGTGGCACTGGCCGAGTGGGTGACCAGCGCCAAGCACGACTACTTTGCCAGCGTGCAGGCCAATCGCATTTGGGCCGACCTGATGGGCCGCGGCTTGGTGGACCCGGTGGACGACCTGCGTGCGACCAATCCGCCGAGCAATCCGGTGTTGCTCAAGGCGCTGGCCGACGAGTTCCGTCGCTTGAAGTTCGACAACAAGGCGCTGATCCGCACCATTGCCAATTCATACGTCTATGGTCTGTCGTCGCTCGCCAATGAGACGAACATCGGCGATACCCGCAATCACTCGCGGCATTACCGCGTACGGCTCCGCGGCGAGACGTTGCTCGACGCCGTGACCGACATCACCGGGGTTTATGACTCGTTCTCGGGCATGCCGGCCAACTCGCGTTCGACGCAGATCTGGACGCATCGCATCGACTCGCAGTTCCTCGACGCGTTTGGTCGACCCGATCCGAACCAAGACCCGCCGTGCGAACGTACGAGCGACACGACGATGGCTCAAACGTTGCATTTGATGAACGCCCCGGGCTTGCATCGCAAAGTGACCAGCGACAACGGCAAGATTGCCAAGCTGGCCACGAGCGACAAGACCCCGGCGCAGATTGTGGAAGAACTGTATCTGCTCGCTTACAGCCGACTGCCGACCGACGACGAGTCGCGCAAGGCCGTCGCTTTGTACACGGGCGACAAGACCCAACGACGACTGTTGACCGAAGACTTGCTCTGGGCGTTGATCAACACGCCGGAGTTTATGTTTAAAGATTAGGAAGACAGGTGTTTGGTGTTGAGTGTTTGGTGTTTGGTAAAGACACCACGAGCACGCCAAGCACGTCCAATGCCGCAGTGAATTTACGAAACACTAAACACGAAACACCAAACACACACTCTGGACTTCCCGCCATGCCACGGAACACCAACTGCGCAGGAATGACTCGCCGCAACTGCTTGCAACTCGGCCTCGCGGCCATGGGCAGCGTTGGACTAGTTGACCTGTTGCGTTTGCAGGCTCAGGCCAAGACCTCGCTCTCGCCGACACGACCTACGAGTTGCATTCTCGTCTGGCTCGATGGTGGTCCGTCGCACTACGAGACCTTCGATCCGAAGCCCGAAGCGCCGGCCGAGGTGCGTGGCGAGTTCGATCAGATCGACACCAAGGTGCCGGGTGTGTACTTCTCCCAGCATTGCCAGAAGTTGGCCGCGATTGCCGACAAGCTCGCAATCGTCCGCTCGATTCAGCACAACCAGGGCAATCACGGTGCGGGCAATCACTACATGATGACCGGTGCCCCGCCGCGTATTCCGGTCGGCTGCGGCGCTTTCGTCAGCTTTCATCCCAGCCTCGGTTCGGCGACCGCCTATGAGCGCCCCGCCCCGCATGGTTTACCGGGCTACTTCACGTTGCCGTCGATGACCCGCTCGGGCGGGCCGAGTTTCTTCGGTGCGAAGTATGCTCCGTTCGCCGTCAGCGACAACCCGAACGGCACCGAGTTCCGCGTGCGCGACGTGCAGTTGCCGACCGGTTTGACCGACGATCGTTTCCTCGGTCGTCGTGACTTGCGGGCGCTCGTTGATCAAATGCCGCGCATGGCCGACAAAGCGGCCGCCGACCCGGTCGCGACAATCGACGAACAGTACCGCCTGGGCTATGAGCTTGTGACGTCGAAGGAAGCTCAAGCGGCGTTCAACATTCACAGCGAGTCCGAGAAGATTCGCGATGCCTACGGCCGCACGCCGTTTGGTCAGCGTGCGTTGCTCGCCCGTCGCTTGGTTCAAGCCGGCGTGCCGTTCATCACGCTCAACGAAGGTGGCTGGGATCATCACCGCGGCATCTTCAAGTCGTTCAATGATCGGATGCCGGCGGTCGACCAGACGTTGGCCACGCTCGTGACCGATCTCGAACAGCAGGGGATGCTCGACTCGACGCTCGTCGTCGTGTTGGGCGAGTTCGGCCGCACGCCGAAGATCAACAAAGACGCCGGCCGCGACCACTGGTCGAGCGCCATGAGCGTGATGTTTGCCGGCTGTCAGACGCCGGGGGGCATCGTCGTGGGTGCGACCGATCGCCAAGGCTACGCCGCTACCGAGCGTGTGTTGAGCCCCGAGAATTTCGCCTCGACGATCTATCGCAAGTTGGGCATCAACCCCGACAAGATCTACTACACTCCGCAAGGACGCCCGACGCACTTGGTCACGGACCCGACGCCAATCGCCGAACTGATGGGCTAACCCAGAGGTCGCGACCGGTGGTCGCGCCGTGGCCGGGACAATGACGAATGTCGAAGCATCAATGTCGAAAGAAGTCCGAATGTCGAATGTGAGAATGACGAACGGACTCGTCCCACGACTATTAACGTTTGCGGCCATCATGGGCCTGGTGCCATTGTCGGTCGTCGCGGCTGCTCCCGAGGCGTCGTCGCTGTTCCCTGCCGGCGGTCAAGTCGGCCAGGAAGTCACGGTCACTGTCGGTGGCAACGTGAAGCCGTGGCCGGTGACGGTCTGGAGCGACGATCCGAAATTGGTCGTTACCGCGGATAAGAAAGAGGGCGCGGTCACGATCAAGATCGGCGCCGAGGTCGAGCCGGGCGTGCATTGGTTGCGGTTCTCGAACACCGACGGCACCAGCCCGCCGCGTCCGTTCGTGGTCGGCACCGTGGCCGAGCTTACCGAGAAAGAACCGAACAACGATCTCCCGGCTTCGCAGCCTTTGGCTCAGTTGCCGATCACCGTCAATGGCAAACTCGGTGCCGCGGGCGATCTCGACACGTACGTCGTCGAGTTGAAACAAGGACAAACGCTGGTTGCCGACGTGAAGGCCGATCGTCCGTTGGGTTCGCCGGTCGACATGATCATGCAGCTCGCCGACCCCACCGGGTTCGTGCTGGCGCAGAACAACGACGATGTCGGACTCGATCCGCGGATCACGTTCACGGCTGCGCGAACCGGCCCGCATCATGTGCGCGTATATGGCTATTCTTCGACACCGTCGTCGTCGATCGGCTTTGGCGGGGGCGAGAATTTCATCTATCGGCTGACCGTCACGACCGGCCCGTTGGTCGACTTTGGTTACCCCATGGCGATCGAGCGTGGCGCGAATCGCACAGCAGTGTTGTGCGGGCCGAATGTCACCGACGCGATCCGCAATCTCAAATTGCCCACGATCGGCAAGGAAGCGATGCTCCGCGTGGCTCACAAGCAAGCCGCGGGCGCTGCCGAGGTGCGAGTCGTCGATCTGCCGACAAGCGTCGAACAAGAACCGAACGATTTGTCAAAGCCGCAAGCCGTCGCGTTGCCTGTCGTCGTCAGCGGACGTTGCGATCAGTCGGGCGACGTCGATGCGTTCGTGTTCGAGGCGAAGAAGAATCAACGTTTTGTGGCGAAGGTCGAGGCCCGTTCGCTCGGTTTTCCGACCGATCCCGTGTTGATGCTGTACGACGATCAAGGGATGCTCATCCAGACGCTCGACGACACGGCCCAGAATCGCGACTGCGAGTTGGCCGTGGCGATTCGCGCCGACGGCAAGTATCGGCTCGTGATGCGTGATCTGTATCGAGCCGGCAGTCCGCGGCATGCCTACCTGCTGTCGCTTTCCATCGACGAGCCCGATTACTCGCTGACGTTGGGTGCGACGGAATACACGCTCGCCCAAGGCAAGACGCTTGAGATTCCGGTGACCGTCGATCGTCGCGCGGGTTTTGCCGGCGAGATCGAGTTGACCGTGCGGGGTTTGCCCGAGGGGGTCAAGCTTGAGGCCAACAAGTCCGCCGCGAAAGGTGACACGGCCAAGAGTGTCAAGTTGAAGCTGAGCGGGGCGACGAAACCGTTCTCCGGTCCGCTGGAAATCGTCGGTCGCTCAACCGGCGACAAACCGCTCGAACGCACTGCCACGATCCCGCTCGCCAACCGCATCGCGGCTTGGTCGCAAGTGTGGCTGACCGTGACGAAGTAGTTCGGCGCTCTGATCTCTTCAAAAAAGAGTACCCATCACGCTCCGCGTGATGCGCACTAGAGCAGACGAGGCGCAAATGGTTCTTGACTGCGCGTCATTCAATCGAACATCCCCCATCTCGCGGAGCGTGATGGATACTATCTTGTCGACGCGGTTAATCCAACTCGCCGAGCCAGAGCCGGATCTCGTGCTCGTAGGCGGTTGCCAGATCGCCTTTGATCAACTGCCGATGGAAGCTCGCGGCCCCGTTCTCTTTCTTGAGATCGGCCGCCTCGGCATCGGCGAAGCGACAGTTCGGATCAGTCGCAATCAAACTGCGAATCAAGTTCATCAGCAGATCGTTAACCACGACATCGCGCGGCAGCCGATCGGCCAATTTCTGCGGCAGCACGCGCTTCATGTACAACAACTCGGCGTTGTCGCGATAGCCTTCGAAGCACGGGACGCCCGAGAGCATCTCGATCAACACATAGCCCAAGCTGCACAAGTCGCTGCGCGGCGTGGCCCCGTTGTTCTCGAGCACTTCGGGCGCGGCATAAGCTGGCGTACAGGTACGGGCCTGCGGCGCATTCTCGACGTCGAACGCCGAGCCGATGTCGATTAGCTTGGCGTTGCCGGTCCGCTTGACCATGATGTTCGACGGCTTCATGTCGCCGTGGACGATCCCCTCGCGATGCAGCGCCGCCAACCCGGCCAAGCACTCGCGCAAAATCGCAATCGCGATTCCCGGCTTGAGCCGCGATTGCTTCGGGCCGGCCGTGATCATGATCTCGTTCAAATGCAGCCAACGCTTCTCGCTGACCCGATCGCGGGTCCGCTTGTACATCGCTGGCGACAGCAGCCGGCTCAAATCGAAACCGTCGATCCACTCCATTTCCATGATGCGGATGCGGTTGCGTTCGACAAAGTTCTGCACGTCGAGCAGGTTGTCTTGCTGAATCAAGGCGACCCGACCCGCGACTTGGGCAATGCGTTGCATCGCCTCTTCGTAGCTCCGCATGTCGGCGAACGGCTCGGGCGAGAAGACCTTCACGGCCACGGGCAGGGTGAAATCATCACTTCCGCGACGGTCGGTCAGA
>JAEUIL010000791.1 GCA_016794255.1 Planctomycetaceae bacterium
AACTTGACCAGCCCCTGATGATCGAGTCGCAGATTCGAGGGCTTCACATCGCGATGCACCAAACCGCGCTCATGGGCATGCTGCAAACCGAGAGCTGCTTGTCGAATCGCTTCGCAAGCGTTGGCCACATTGAGCGGACCGCGGCGTTTGACGACCTGCTGCAGATCGCAACCTTCGATGTACTCGGTAACCAGGTAATGCACACCTTCAACGCAGCCGGCATCGGTAGCACGGACGACATGTGGATGATCGAGCGAACCGATGGCCCGAGCTTCTTGAGCAAAACGGCCAATCGCCTCGGGATCGCCAAGCACCTCGGGCGAGATGAACTTGATGGCGACCGTGCGATCAAGCCACGCATGCTTGGCGCGATAGACGGTGCCCATCCCCCCTGCCCCGATCTTCTCGCCGAGTTCATAGCTCAACAAACGACGACTCGGCGCGGGCTCGTTGGCCGTGACTGGCGGAGGCGGCGGAGCATCGAGCAACGAACGACCCGTGCCGTTTGAGTTGGAAAAGTCGCCCGACTTGCGCAGCGCGCGGGTCGAGTCGTCACTAGGCAGCGAGGGAAACAGCGTAGACATACGAGGCAGCGCAAGACACTTCGGCCAAGAATGGAACGTCTTGCAAACCTAGGCCAGATTTGCCCGCTGTGTGCAGAAAACGCCCCTGCAGAGCAGGGCCGAGGGTGACGGTTGTAGCGATGTTGGCGACGGCGAGAGGTTGAGCTAGACTGCAATCAGTGGCAATTCGACAGCCAATTTCATTGAGCCCTGGCATGAACGTTCCTCGCATAACTCTCGATCCTGCCGTAATGGGAGGCAAACCATGTATTCGTGGCTTGCGGGTGACAGTCGGCACGATTCTTGGACTGCTCGCCGCGGGCAATTCCCGTGAGGGCATTCTGGCGGCATATCCCTATCTTGAAGCCGACGACATCGATGCGGCACTGGCCTACGGCGCCTGGCGATCCGCGTCCACCTAATCGACATCACCGTCTGCGAGTACGAATTTGACCGCGGGAGGTGAGCAACAGGACAGCCAAGGAAGGCAAATACTTACGATCCAACAGCAATTAAACGCAACAACCTAAGAATCTCTAGGTTCTCGTTCTGCCGGACCGGACACTAGACAAACAAGAATCAAAGACTCGCCAGGTGTGACTTGAGATCTTAATTCGTTTGTTCCGTGAAACAGGCAAGGAACTGCAATCCACTGCGACTCTTCGAGATCGACGCAAAATGAACTCATCGTAAGTGTCGCCAAACTTGACGAAGCTCCTGATTGAAATGGCGCAAAGGTAATGCGATACCTTCCACCTACGAGAGGCTCCCCTCGCACCTTGATACCCAGAGTATCAGGTGACCACTGTCCGGTGTAATTCGGGCCATTGTAACCATCATCAGACACACGAAAATCAAAGGCACAGCCAAATTCCAATCGACTTGATCGCCTCAGCAGATCAAAACTCTGATCGCCCCCAACAACGGCAACTCTTATACCTTCTGAATCCGATATCGGTTCATAAAAGAAACGACTACACCTATTATTACGTGCTCTTTGGCGAGTGTCGTACCGAACAAGATGTCGAACTTTTAACCAGTAATTACGTCCGACACCCTCAGTTTGAACCGGATTCAATCCATCCTGAATCGTAGCCGCACAATCGATCGCAGGACGCGTAAACCCCAAAGATTCGAGCGGGTCAGGCGATCCAGAATTGGATTGATGATCTATCGCACAAGCCCCCGCCATAAGGCAGGTCACGAACAAGGCAAGAACGCGAATCATCGATAACATTTTGGTTTGGCCGACTTTTGCAAGCGAAATGACACAGAGGAGTACTCCGTCACCACGGCAACTCACGAGTCACGACACTGTGACTACGCCATCACCTCTTTCACGACTCGACCGAAGACATCAGTCAAGCGGAAATCGCGGCCGGCGTAGCGATACGTGAGCTTCGTGTGATCGAGGCCCAGCAGATGCAACGCAGTCGCGTGCAGGTCGTGGAAGTGGAACTTGTCGACAGCCGCGGCGATGCCGAAATCGTCGGTCGAGCCGTAGTTCATGCCCCCCTTCACGCCGCCGCCGGCCATCCACAGCGAGAAGCCCGTGGCGTTGTGATCGCGACCGTCGTCGTTCCGCACCGCCGGGGTCCGGCCGAACTCACCGCTCCAGATCACGAGCGTGTCCTTGAGCAAATCGCGTTGCTTCAAATCGGAGAGCAACGCCGCGATCGGTTGATCGACCGCCGTGGTGTTCGCTTTCAACCGCCCGCGAAGGCCGTTGTGTTGATCCCAACCGGTGTGGGTGACTTCGATGAACCGCACCCCCGCCTCGGCAAAACGTCGGGCCATCAAGCATTGCCGGCCGAAATCGTCGGTGGGGCCGTTGCCGATGCCGTACTTCTCAAATGTCTCTTTCGTCTCGCCATCGGTGTTCAGCAAACGCGGCACGGCCGACTGCATGCGGAAGGCGAGTTCGTACGATTCGATGACGCCGTCGATCTCAGTGTTCTGCTTCTGACGCTCGGCCAAGCGGCGATTCATGTTCTGCACCAGATCGATCTGCTGCCGCTGGAGCGCGTCGGTATACAGATCGTTCTCGATGTTACCGAACTTGACGGTCTTGGCCGAGTCGCCGGTCGAGCCGATCCGGGTCCCTTGGTACACCGCCGGCAGGAACGCGCTGCCGTAGTTCTGCGCCCCGCCGAGACGGTCGAGCGGCTTAATCGTGACGAACCCCGGCAAGTCCTGATTCTCGGTACCCAAGCCGTACAACGTCCAGGCACCCATCGACGGACGCACGAACTGGTAGTTGCCGGTATGCAGTTGAATGATAGCCTGCGGGTGATTGGGAACATCGCAGTAAGCGCTGTTCACGATGCACATGTCGTCGGCATGCTGCGACAGATGCGGCCACAGCTCGGACATCATCAATCCGCTCTCGCCATGCTTGTTGAACTTGAACGGCGACGGCATCAGCTTCCGTCCCTTTTGATTGTTCAGGCCCATGGCCGTCTCGCCGGGCTCTTTGCCTTCCTGCTTCTTGAGCTCGGGACGATAGTCGAACAGATCGACATGCGACGGCCCGCCTTGCATGCTCAGCAAGATCACGCGTTTGGCCTTGGCCGGAAAGTGCGGCGCTTTGGCGGCCAACGGGTTCGTGAACTCCTCTTTAGCCCGGGCTTCAGCGGCGAGTCCCGCGAAGGCCATGTAACCAAAACCGCCCGAGATACTCTTGAGCAAATCACGACGTGAGACGGGGAACATGGCAAGGCTCCGAGGGGGAGAGAGTGGCTGGTGGTGAGTGATTAGTGTTTCGATGAGACCGAGGCATTACTCGACGTAGCGGAACTCGGCCGAGGCGAACAAAGCTTGGCAGAGCGCGGTCCAACTGCGATGCTGGGCGTCGAGTTTGTCGCACTTGGCGTTCTCGGCCAGGGCTTGTTTCGTTTGATTGATGAACTTGATCGCATCAGCGCGTTCGTTGGCCGACGGGTGCCGACCCAACGCGAGACGATACGCCAAGTCGACCCGAGCCTGCTCGCCGAGCGATTTCTGATCGAGCAACCGGCGAGCGAAATGCCCCGCCTGTTCGAGCACGAAATCGTTGTTCATCAAGTACAAGGCTTGCGTCGCCACGGTGGTGACTTCGCGTTGACCGCTGATGTTGCTCGGCTCGGGGAAGTCGAACACCTGCAACATCTCGGGCAAACTGAGACGCACGATCGGCAAGTACACGCCACGTTTGAGACTCGGCTGACTCAACCGATTAGCGGCCAGATTGCGACCGATCTCGCCGTCGCCGACCGTCGACACGATCGAGCCGGTCTCGGGCGACAGATCAATCTGCCCACTCGCGACCAACATCGCATCGCGAATCGCTTCGACTTCGAGCCGACGGTGACGAGCCCGCCAGAGCAAGTCGCCCGCGGGGTCGAGTTTCTCGGCCTGGGCGTTGCCCGTCGCAGCAAGTTGATACACCCGTGAGGCGACGATCGTGCGAATCAAATGCTTGATCGACCACTGGTGGCTCTTGAGCTCAACGGCCAACCAGTCGAGCAACTCGGGATGGGTCGGCGCGTCGCCTTGGACACCAAAGCTGTCGACGGTCGCCACGATGCCGCGACCCAACAGATGCTGCCATACGCGATTGGCGGCGACACGCGCTGTGAGCGGGTTGTCATCCTGCGTCAGATACTCGGCCAATTCGCGCCGACCACTCCCCTGCCCTACCTGAGGTTGATGGCCCACGGTGCCGATCGTTAGAAACCCACGCGGGACGACATCGCCCTTCTCTTCCGGCTCGCCGCGGAGACGCAATTCGGTGTCGCTTGGCTTCTTACCGTCGAGCACCGCCATGATCAGGCTGTTCTTATCGACCGCGGCAACACTCCCCTGCCCTTTCTGCTTCTGGGCGGCCTGCAGTTGCTGTTGCAGCTTTTTGACGGTTGCCTCCAATTCCTCGATCAGCTTGGCGGCCCGTTGACGCTTCTTATTGTCACCCTGCTTGGCTCGCTTCTGAGCCTTTTCCAATTGCGACTCGGCTTCGGTGAGTCGTTCCTGGAGCTTGGCGGGCGAATCGCCGTCGGGACCGGTCGTGGCTTTACCCTTCTTGTTGTCCGCGACGGTGACGTTTACCGCTTGCAATTCGGCGTTCGGCGACCAAGCGAGCAGTTTGCCCGGCTGACGGTTCCCGTTGTTGTTGCCCGTGCCGTAGAACACGTCCGTGCTGCGGAAAATCCCCGCCAGGGCGTAGTATTCCTTCGACGGAATCGGGTCGAACTTGTGATCGTGGCAACGGGCGCAACCGGCCGTCAGCCCCATGAACACGCGGAAGGTGGCGTCGACTTGCTCGTCGACAATGTCCATCGTGAACTGCTCGCGATTGCGTTCGTTGAGCGACTTCGGTCCCATCGCCAAAAACGCAGTCGCCACCAGCTGATCGCGCCGCTCGTCGGGGAGCTTGGCGTCGAGCAGATCGCCCGCCACTTGTTCGCGGACGAACTGGTCGAACGGCTTGTCTCGGTTCATGGCGTCGATCACATAATCGCGATACCGCCACGCATACGGATAAGTGTAGTTCCGCTCCATGCCGGTCGACTCGGCAAAGCGCACCACGTCCAGCCAGTGTCGTCCCCAGCGTTCGCCAAACTGCGGCAGAGCCAACAGCCGGTCGGCCAAGTCGGTCACGGCCTTCGCGGCGTTCGTTTCGTACTCGTTCACAAACCGATCGATATCGCCGGGGCTCGGCGGCAGCCCGATCAAGTCAAAATACATCCGGCGAGCAAGCGTCGTCGGATCGGCGTCAGCCACCGGTTTGAGTTTCTTCTCTTCGAGCTTGGCGAGAATGAACCGATCAATGTCGGATCGAGGCCAAGCAGCCAGATCGACCGCCGGCACCTGCGGCTGCTTGATCGGTTGGAACGACCAGTGCTCGCGCGCCTTGACGAAGTCGATCTCACGCTTCACGACCGTCGCTTTGCCGTCCCGCGGGTCGGGCGCTCCCATGCGGACCCATTGTTCGAACTTGGCAATGACGTCGTCCGAGAGTTTCTCGTTCGGCGGCATCTCGAGCCCTTCGTGCTTCAGGGCCTCGATCAGAATGCTGTCGTCGATATTTTTGGGGACCACGGCCGGGCCCGAGTCACCCCCCTTGAGCAGCCCGTCCCGGGTATCGAGCACGAGGCCGCCTTTGATCTCCTTGGAGTCGGCGGCGTGGCACTGATAGCACTTGCCGACCAACACCGGGCGAATGTGCTTCTCAAAGAACTGCACACCGGCGGGGTCGAGCGCGGGAGTCTGGCCCTTTTCTGGCTTGTCGGCCGCGAGCAGGACGGACCCATTGGCCAGGAAAAGCAGGCCGAGAACGGTAAGCGTGGCCAGAGCCGAGAATCGCCGCAACATGAGATACTCCTTACACTTGACGCGATGCGAGACGCGCATCCTGTGCATTAGATGCGCAGCGGGGGGGATTTATTTGGCGGCGGGACGTCAGGGGACGAGAAATCGGTGACCACCAGACAGTAACCGTGCTACCATGTCGCTCGCTGCTCCACTCCCCTGCCCTGCTCTCGGAACCCGCCCCATGCGTCGCTTGTTGCCCATCCTCGCCTTGCTGCTCCTGTCGCTGCCGTCGCTCGTTTCCGCCGCCACGATCATCCATGCCGGCCGGTTCATCGATGGCCGGAGCGATACGCCCCGCACCGAAGTGTCGATCGTAATCGAAGGCAACCGCATCGCCAAGATCGCGGCCGGATACGTCGAGCCTGCACCGGGCGACAAGCTCATCAAGCTCACCGAGCATACGGTCATGCCCGGGCTGATGGACATGCACACGCATCTGCAATCGCAGCATTCCAAGGACTCGTACACCGAACGCTTCTTCATGGAACAGGCCGACTATGCCCTGCGGTCGACGGTCTATGCCCGGGCGACGCTCATGGCGGGCTACACCACCGTCCGCGAACTCGGCGACAACGGCGTGAACTCGATCGCGTTGCGCAAGGCGATCGATCAGGGCTGGATCCCCGGCCCACGGATTTTCACGGCCGGCAAGTCACTCGCCACGACCGGTGGTCACGCCGACCCCACGAACTCGCTGCGTGGCGACTACCGCAAAGATCCCGGTCCGTTCGAGGGTGTGATTAATGGTCCCGACGATGCCCGTAAGGCCGTGCGCCAGCGGTACAAAGACGGTGCCGATCTGATCAAGCTGACCGCGACGGGCGGGATTCTCAGCTTGGCAGCCAGTGCCATGAACCCGCAGTTCACAAATGAAGAATTGCATGCGGTCGTGGCGACGGCTAAGGACTATGGCATGACCGTGGCGGTGCATGCTCACGGAGCGGAAGGCATGAAACGGGCGGTGCTCGCCGGAGTCGACTCAATCGAACATGGCACGTTCATGACCGACGAGATCATCGCGCTGATGAAAGAGCGTGGCACGTTTTGGGTGCCGACGAACATGGCCAGCGAATGGGTTACGAAGCAGTCGCAAATCCCTGGCTATTTGCCCGAGATCGTGCGCCCCAAGGCCGCGACGCTTGGCCCCTTGATGAAAGCGACGTTCGCCAAAGGTTACGCGGCCGGCGTGAAGATCGCGTTCGGTACCGACTCGGGCGTATCCACTCACGGCGAGAATGCGCACGAGTTTGAATTGATGGTCGAAGGGGGCATGCCGCCGATGAAAGCGATTCAAGCCGCGACGTTGACCTGTGCTCAATTATTGCGGATCGAAGACCGACTCGGCACGCTCGAAGAGGGGAAATTGGCCGACATTGTCGCCGTGAAAGGGACCCCGCTGGAGAATATCAGTCTGATGAAGAGCGTGGCGTTTGTAATGAAAGAGGGCGTGGTGTTCAAGGGAAATTGACGCTTGTGACACGGTAAGGCGCGAAACCGCAAGCGAGCTGCGACACGGTTTGAACGACACCTACTCACCTACTCACCTATCCCCACCCATCTGCCGCACCGCTTCGTACATCACAATCGCAGCGGCGTTCGAGAGATTCAAACTCCGCACCGGCTCGCGGATCGGAATGCGTAGCGCATGTTCGGCATGAGCGTCGATCAGCGACCTGGGTAGGCCGGCCGACTCGCTGCCGAAGACGAAAACATCGCCGCGACGATAGCTGACTTCGGTGTAGAGCGTCGTCGCCGTCTTGGTGAACAAGTACGGCTCGCACGGCCCGAGATGCCGGAGCAGGTCGGCCCAATCGTCGACCGCCTCCCATTCGAGGTGCTCCCAATAGTCGAGGCCCG
>JAEUIL010000809.1 GCA_016794255.1 Planctomycetaceae bacterium
TACGAGGAGGAGTCGCGTCAATAACATGACGTGACACGGACAATGTCGATCGGTAAGAACAAGCGTTCTCGCACGTCTCGCATCATTGCCGAGATCCCGCGCTCGGGCATCGTGCAGTTGCTCGGCACTTTGAAGCAACGCCAAGTCGCGCTGCGGATCGCGCTTGCCATTGTGGCCGTGCTAGCAATCGTGCTGGTGACCCAGTCCTGGGCACCGCCACGAGCCTATCGGTTGGGTTACGTCCCCTCGCGGAACATCACGGCCGAGATCGATTTCAAACAGCCCGACTCTGCCGCTCAAGAAAAGGCCCGCATTCGGGCCCGAGCGCTTGAGCCGTCGGTCTATCGTCACGATCCGAAGGCGCTGCAGTTGTTGCGCGACTCGCTCACGAACGTGATCAACGAGCTGCTGCAAGCCGAGACTTTGAGCGAAGCCAATATCGACACGTGGCGAACGTTCCAACCGACTGACGATCCCGCCCCGAGCGCCGATTCGGGCGAACAAGAGAAAGAGTTCCAGGAATTTCGCACGGCCATCGGCGATCAGAACGGCTTTCAGGCCGCGATGCTCAAGGCGCTGAAGACGTTTGAAGAACAAGGCTTGCTCGACAAACTGCCACCGGAACATGACGTCGGCAATCAGAAAGAGTTGGCCAATCAGAAAGAGCTCGCCGTCTACGCGATCGGCCGGCCGAAAGAACGGTACTTGGTGCAAGTCAGCGACGTGCTGATTGGGCAGGCCGAGTCGATCCACAATCGGCTCAAGGAAAACTTGCCGCCACCCGTCGCGAAGCGCGTGTTCCAGTGGATCAAGCCGCGTTTGCAGCCCACGTTGACCCTCGATCAAGAAGCGACACTCGCCGCGCGCGAAGCCGCCGCCGCCGCGGTCCCCGAGCAGTTCAGCTCGTTCGAGAAGGGCAAGCCCCTTGTTGCCGCGGGCAAGCCGATCGATGACGACCTGCTGAAGCTGCTCGAACTCGAACGTTCGCAAACGCTCGCGCAGTCGTCGTGGTGGCGGCATCTGCAGCGTGGCTTGGCGATGTTCGGACTGATTGCCGCCCTGTTTGCCATCAACGGCTATTACATTCTCGACCGCGATCGCTCGATCGTGACCGATCTCAAACGCCTCGGTACGCTGCTCGTCGCCACGGTCGGCGCGACGGCCGTGATCGGTTGGACGATGTTCGATCCCGGCTTTGCCCAGCTCCTGCCGCTGTTGTTGTTCGCCATCACGATGGCGATCGCATATCGCCGCGATCTGGCTTGGGTAATGTCGCTGTCGTTGGCGATCATCTTGTCGGTCGCCGGTGGTTTGGGCTTCGGCCAGTTCGTGGTGCTGATTTCGGTCGTCACCGCCGCGATCGTGCAGCTCGACGAGGTCCGTTCGCGCAGCAAGCTGATCCAAGTCGGAGCGATCTCGGGCATCATTGCCGCCGGTGCGACGAGCATTGCCGGCGTGCTCGACAATCAGCCCTGGGCCATGCCGCTCTGGGAAAGCGCCGTTCGCAACGCACTGTGGACGCTCGCCGCGGGCTTCTTGATGACGGGCATTTTGCCATGGGTCGAGAAATGGTTCGGCGTGTTGACCGATCTGAGTTTGCTCGAATGGAGCGACGTCTCGCACCCGCTGTTGCAAGAGCTCGTGCGTCGCGCGCCGGGCACATACAACCACTCGATCAACGTGGCGTCGCTGGCCGAAGCCGCCGCCGAGGCCGTCGATGCCCGCGGACTGCTGGTGCGTGTCGGGGCCTATTTCCACGACATCGGCAAGATGGCTAAGCCGGATTACTTCGTCGAGAATCAGTTGCCCGGCAGCAATCGGCACGACACATTGGTTCCCGCGATGAGCACGCTGATCATCATCGCCCACATCAAAGATGGCGCCGATCTGGCCGAGCAACATCATCTGCCCGACGCGATCATCGACTTCATCGAACAGCATCACGGCACCACGCTGGTCGAGTACTTCTATCGCCGCGCCACCGAACAGTCCGATCCCGACGCCGATGGGACTGAGGTGCATGAGAGCGCCTATCGCTATCCGGGGCCGAAGCCGCAGACGATCGAGGCTGCGGTGTTGATGCTGGCCGACTCAGTTGAAAGCGCAAGTCGCACGCTGGTCGAACCCACGCCCGCCCGGATCGAAACGATCGTCGAGAAAATCGCGATGAACAAACTGCTCGACGGCCAATTCGACGAGTGCGGCCTGACACTCGAACAACTCCGGACAATTCAAGACAGCCTCGTCAAATCGCTCACCGCCGTATATCACGGCCGGGTCAAGTACCCAAGCCAAGCGACAGCGTAGGAAGAGTAGGCAGTTGGCAGAGGGCGGTAGACAGTATGCAGAAGGCCGT
Source organism: Planctomycetaceae bacterium (assembly GCA_016794255.1). Taxonomy (GTDB): domain Bacteria; phylum Planctomycetota; class Planctomycetia; order Pirellulales; family PNKZ01; genus JAEUIL01. Next base: position 2,357 of record JAEUIL010000809.1, read on the forward strand.
TTGGGAGCAGTTGATTCTTCTCCCTCCGCCTACTGCCCTCCGCCTACTGCCCTCCGCCTACTGCCCTCCCCATGTATCAAATCGACATTACGCATGAGCATCCGACGGCGCAGTTCGATGAAGCGCCGTTGCGCCGGGCGGTGGAGTTCATTTTGAAGGAGGCACGGCTGACTGAGGCGACGATCAGCGTGGCGATTGTCGACGATCCGCAAATTCACGAGATCAATCGCAAGTTTCTGCAGCATGATTATCCGACCGATGTGATTAGTTTCGTGCTGGAATCGGACGAGGGGCGGTTGGAGGGCGAGGTGATCGTGAGCGCCGACACGGCCGCCACCGTCGCCGCACGGCTCGCTTGGCCGGTGGAGCACGAGCTGCTGCTGTATGTCGTGCACGGCGTGCTGCACTTGGTGGGCTATGACGATCTCGATCCCGATTCACTGCGGGAAATGCGGACGCGAGAACGCGAAGTGTTGGCCGAGTTCGGCATCGAAGTGCGTTACGAGCAAGCCTGAGGCGTCGCGGGCTGAGCGAATGCCTGCCACGAGAACGGTTGCGTGAGCCGCTTGATATAGTTTCGTGCCAGCGGCATCGGCGCGTGCGGCTCCCAACCCCAGCGTCGCAACAGCCGGTCCGAGATGCGCTGGTTCGAGGCGTCGCAGAGCAAGGCGTCGACCTGTTTCAGGGCCGCGACCTGATCGAGCGTGGCGACCGCGGCCCGAAATGTGGCGAACGACGCATCGCTACCGGTGACGACATAGACGAGCGACAAGAAGTTGTCGAACCCACGCGGCTGATTGAAGTAGAGTCGGCACCAATCGCCCGACTGATGTCGATGACGCCACGCGCCGAGCAACCGTGGCTGCCACAGCCACACACGGGTGGGAAACGGACGAAAGCGGATCCGCGCGAGTTGCCCAGCGCGAGTTTCAATCACTCCGTAGCGACGCGAGCGGATAACATCAGCGCCCGAATCGAGATCGGTGATCGTTTCAAACCACGGACGCATCACGGGTAACTCGGCCTGAGTACATTAGTAATCGCACAAACATACGTCGTACAACGGATATCAGGCGACCTGCGAGCGATCACGCGGCATGGTTCAGTAGCCGCGTACAACCCGAATAACCCGCAAGAGCAGACCGCAGAGCACGAGGCACACGGCGAGCGCCCCGGGCACGAGCAGTGTGAACTCGAAAATCGGTCGGGCCCAGGTCCAAATCGACGGCCAATTCAGCACTGTCAGTGCGGCACCGCAGCAGAGAAACGGGCCGTAGGGCAAGTCATGCTCGCCACGAGAAAAATAGTTGAACAGCCCCATGACTAGGCCGCCAAACGGTGCCAGAAAGAACGCGAACAGCACGGGCTGCCAACCCAGAAACGCACCGATCATCGCCAGCAAGATCACGTCGCCAAAGCCCATCGCTTCGCGTCCCAAGGCGAGCGAGCCCATCACGCGAATGGCCCACACCATCGCCCCGCCGGCACCGAGACCGACGATCGCACTCAAGAACGCCTGCCACGAATCGCCGCCGCGCGACCAGACAAACGCCACGGCGAGTTCGACGACCACCGCCATCGCCGCGATCCGCCACGTCACCGGCTCGCGTACGATTCGCGCCACGCACAACTGCATCGCGCGACGCCAACCATGTCGGCCGTACCAGGTGCGTGGTAACAAGGCGACACACCACACGAACATCACGAACAAGCCGGTCGCCAAGCCCCACGGCCCATCCAACTCGGGCCACCAGGGATTGGGCGCGACGATTTGCAGCGGCAGTTGGAGCCATGTGCTGGCATTGGCCGTGATGGTATCGCCGAGCGCCGCTTGCCCACTGATGGCCGCGAACGTCAAGCCGGTGAGCGTGCCGGGAATCGTGAGTGAATCGGGAATCGTTTTCTCATCGAGATCGATGAGCGACACGGCGAACATCAGCCCAAGCAGTACGACATGCGTGAAATACTGCCAATGCAGTAGCGGCTGCAGCGCGCCACCGGCCACGATCTCCACGGGCAAGAAACTCAACGTGCGTTGTTGAATCTCCCAAATGTACAAGCCCGCGAAGCTCAGGCCGAGCAGGAGTTCCACGACGAACGGTCGCAGCCAGCCGTTCTCGGCAAACACCTTACCCGAGGGGCGTTCGCAGAGCCAGCCGAAGAGCGGCAGCCGATCGAGCCACAACGCCGCGCCCGTTCGCGGATAGCCGCGCGACCACGGACTTACCGGTCGCGGATGAAAGTAGCAGAGACTGTACGCCGCCCAATTCACCACGCTGCCGACGCACGCCCCCAGCCCGAAGAGCACGATCAACCGCAGCTCAATCGGTAGGGCGAGGATGGTGTTCACGAGGCAAGTGGCGATTGGCTAAAAGATAGTATCCATCACGCTCCGCGTGATGCGCGCTGCAGCAGATTTAGCAAAAATTTTCGTGTACTCAGGATCATCAATCACGTCCTCCGCCATCACGCGGAGCGTGATGGTTACTATTTCCTACAACAACTTCTCACGCAGCGCCGTGAGCAAATTCACCGCGTGACTGATCTCGGCCTTTTGACGCTCGGGCTCTTGCGGGATCTCGCGTTCGATCGTGAGTGGGCCGGTGTAGCCGATCTCTTTGAGCGTGTGCAGATAGTTGTACATCCCGACGTCGCCTTGCCCCAACGGCACCTCGCACCCCCATTCTTTGCCCGGATGCTTGGCCCAAGTGCCGTCTTTGCAGTGAATGCTGCGGACGTACTTGCCGACCTTCTTCAAGGCCGCGATCGGCTCGCCGGAACCATACAAAATCATGTTGGCCGGGTCGAAATTGACGAACAGATTGTCACGCTGCACGTCGCCGATGAATTGCAGCAAGCCTTCGGCCGTTTCTTGGCCCGTCTCAAGGTGCAAAGCTTGGCCGTTGGCCTTGCAGTGATCGCACACCTCACGCGTGACGGCGAGAACATCCTTGTATAGCGGATCATTGCGATCGTGCGGCACAAAGCCCACGTGCAACGCCACCACCGGACAACCGAGCAGCTTGGCAAAGTCGCTGATCTCTTTCATCTCTTTCGTGCGTGCCGCGCGGGTCTCGGCCGGCACGAGTCCCACGGTCTTCACGACCGTCGGAATATCGGCATAGCTTTCGCCCTTAAAGCCGCCGAAGACCGCGGTGAGCGTGATGCCGTAACTCTTCAGCTTGGCCAAAAACTCCTGCGCCCGTGCCGGAGTGCGGCTCGAGGCATGCGGCGCGTGCAGTTGAATCGTCGGGACGCCGAGCTCCTTGGCGACTTCGAGTTTCACGCCGAGACCGGCGTCGATACTGGCGAAAACTCCGATGGGCCAAGCGGACATGAATGTGAATCCTTGTGCAAGCGTTGCGGTTGATCGGCGGTCACGAATGCGTGCCCTGAATGTGACGGATTTGGCGGCAATCTGCAAGCGTCACAGAGCGATGAACGGGGCATGTCGCCGCCGCGGAACAACATCGCGCCCGCTTCCGGCTTGTCGACGGCACCGATACAATCGATCGCGGGTCGAGAACCTCATTCCGGCGGCATGGTCGCTCGGTTCTTGGCAATCGAAACTGCAAAGGATTCGGGCGTGGCTACGATCTCTAGTGTGGTGGCTCGCGAGGTGCTCGATAGCCGTGGCGACCCGACGGTCGAAGTCGAGATTGGCACCAGCGACGGCGCGCGCGGTTGGGCGATCGTGCCCGCCGGCGCGAGCACCGGTCGGGCCGAGGCACTCGATCTACGCGATGGCGACAGCGAGCGCTACGACGGTCGCGGCGTGCTCAAGGCTGTGGGGAATGTGCAGGGGCCGTTGCGTCAGGCCGTGCTGGGAATGGATCCCACGGATCAACCCGCCATCGATCAACGACTGTGCGAAGTCGATGGCACCCCACGCAAGACACGACTCGGCGGCAACGCGATTCTGGGCGTGTCGCTCGCAGCGGCTCATGCGGGTGCGGCGGTCTCGAAGGTCCCGCTCTATCGTCACATCAGCCGCTTGTGGAACGCCGGCTCGCCCGCTCACTCGCCAACGCATTCGCCGCGCATCCCGTTGCCGATGACCAACATGATCTCGGGCGGGCTGCACGCGGGGGGCAATCTCGACTTTCAAGACTTTCTCGTCATGCCGGTCGGAGCGCCGAGCTATACCGTGGCGCTTGAGTGGATCGTCCGCATCTATCGCCGGCTGGGTAAGCTGTTGATCGACGGCAACTACGAAGGCCGGCTCGTCGGCGACGAAGGAGGTTATGGTCCGCGGTTGCCCGGCAGTCGGGCCGTTTGCGAGTTTGTGGTGCGAGCCATCGAGAGCGCTGGCTTGCGGCCGGGCGAGGATGTGACCATTGCGATCGACGTGGCGAGCACGCATTTTTACGATGGTTCGCACTACCGGCTCAAGGAAGTCGGCGGCGCCCGGCTCACGAGTCCGCAGATGATCGAGTATCTCGAACGGCTCGTCGATGAGTTTCCGATCACGAGCATCGAGGATGGCTTGGCCGAGGAAGATTGGGCCGGCTGGACCGAGTTGACTCGCCGGCTCGGGTCGCGCGTACGGCTCGTCGGCGACGACTTGTTCGCCACGCACGAGGATCGTTTGCGTCGCGGCGTGGCCCAAAAGGCCGGCAACAGTGTGTTGATCAAGGTCAACCAAGTCGGCACGCTCACCGAGACGATGCGGACCATGCGGCTGGCACAAACGTCGAACTACGGCCGCGTGGTGAGTGCCCGTAGCGGCGAGACCGAGGACGCGACAATGACCGACTTAGCCGTGGGAACCGCGACCAAGTTGATCAAAATCGGCTCGATCACCCGCAGCGAGCGGCTCGCGAAATACAACCGGCTCCTACGGCTCGAAGCCGAGCTCGGCCCCGACGCGATCAACTGGTAGCCGTCCGGTCATATTGATTCACCACACTCGTCCGGATCGTGGCTCGCTTGCGGTTTCGCGCCTACACCACCATCACCCCGACTGCAATTGACCAACTCGCCCGATCCATGTCACGATGCCGGGCATGGACGCCCCCACGATCGATCTCGCGCTGTTCCACAATCTGAGCGTCTATCAGGACGTGCGGATCGCGGGCCGAACCGTGCTCAAGGGAGCACGCGATTGCGAGGGGCGCTGGAACGCGATCGCTCCATATCTGTCGGGCGGCGTGCTGCTCGATGTTGGCGCGAATTTTGGTTGGTTCGGACTGCGGTGGTGCGAGACCTTCGAGACGGGGCAGGTCGTCAGCGTCGAGGCCGACGAGCGTTCGGCAACCGTACAGCAAGCCGTGCTCGCGGCGAACCAAGCGGAACGCATTTTTCTGCTGACCGCCAAGGCGAACGCCCACATGGCCCAGCGGTGGATCGACGCCGGTCAGCGATTCGACGCGGTGCTGCTGTTCTCGATTCTGCACTGGATTCGCGACCATCGAGCATTGCTCGAAGGGCTTGCCCGCATTGCCGGTCGCATGTTCATCGAGCAACCGCATCCCAGCGAGTCCGGTGCAGGCGACGAACAACTGCGCCGCGAGATCGGCCCGATCGGACCGTACTTGGGTGAGTTGTTTCCCGATCGCTCGGTGGTGCATCTCACGTCGTGGGCCAGTCACCGCGAATGCGAACAGCCCCGCGAACTGTGGATGGTCGGCGAACCCGCGGGCTGGCAACCCACGAACGGCTCGGTCGATCGCGCGACGCTGCTTGATCTCGAACCGGCGTGGCCGCCGCGGTCATGGTGGCAACGGCAGAGCGACGTGCGTCATTTGACCCGGCAGTTGGCGGCGCTGCCCGAGCACGGCGTGCTGACTCCGCGACGACGACTGCAGCGCGGCGTGCGCAAAATTCTCGGCAGCTTGCGACGTTGGTTTTGAACGTGGCCTTGCTCGTGCTGCCTTTACCGCACGGCCGTGTACAGCGGCTTCTGACCGTCGATTGTTGACGGCAACTGCGACTGTACTTCGTTCAAGTGTTCGAGCAGAATGCGTCGCACTTCGAGCACGCTGCGCGGATGACTATGCACGTGCATGTGATCGGCAGGCACCACAATCTCGGAGACCACGTCGGTCATGTGAGCGCTGTCAAAGCCGACGATGCCGTCACTATCTTTCTGCACCTTGTTCGTCAGCGTGCCGTAAACCCCTTGGTTCGGTACGAGACCGACCACGTTGTGATACTTGACCCACGGGGCTTTGGGCGCGGCGAGCATCACCGGAAAGATCGGCGACTCGCGACGAAGTGAATCGACGCTCGTCTTATGTTCGAGACACTCGGTGCTCTTGAAGAAGCCCGGGTTGTCGCGAACCACTTCTTCTTTGAACATCATCTCGGGCAGTGTGATCAGCTTTTGACTCAGGTACGTGAGCGAACTACTCGCGAACAAACTACCGCGATGCGGCGTGCCGAGCGTGACGACGCGTTTGACCGACGGGCTCGGCTCGAAATAGAACAAGTCGCGCAGCTGCTGTTTCACCTCGGGCTTCGCCTGCAGAGACTCGATCGGCTTGTCACTCACGATGTGCCAGAAGTCGTCGCGGCTATAAATGGTTTGCATCCGCGAGACGAGCCCGCCCATGCTGTGGCCGACGAGCACCATCTGGTCGAGTGCCGGCTGTTGTCGCTGGGGATCGAGCTGGCTGCGCATCGCGATCAGGTCGCTGCGGAACTGCGTGGCGCTGGTCCAGAACGGCTGCCCCGTCGGATAGAAATAGAACCAGAACTGAAACCGATTCCGAATTGCCGGATTGCCCCGCAGATCGTTGTACATTTCGGTCCACGTCAGCGGGCTCGACCACAGTCCGTGGACAAACACGACCGGAATCTTGTCCGGCTCATACGGCTGTAGCATGTACAGACCGCGGATCGCCGCCGCCTTGTCGGGCCGCAATAGACCGAAGGTCGAGATCTGATCGAGCGTGACGGTCCGCCCCTCGGTCGTGGTCGACGCATTTTGCAAGAAGTACGCTAGCGGCGTGCTCAAGTCGCTTTGCAGCGGCACCACTCGCGGGCCGACCGTGACATCGGTCGAGGCCAGCGGATCGTGCAGTTCGAGGACCGCACGGTGCTTGTGCGGATCGCCGTTCTCCGCGTCGGGCATAAGTCGCAAGAAGGCCGTGACCGGAAAGCTCAGGCCAGGTGGATAGTAACGCTCATACGATACGGGCTGCTCATGCTTGCGTTGTATCGCGATCAACGGCACGCCCAGGCCAAACGTTTGATACTGGTTGGCCAAGCCTTTGACTTCGTAGTCGTTCACGAACTCGAAGCGATCGAAGTCCTCGGCGTGCCAGCGCGATCCGCGTAGCTCGACGGTCACGTTGAAGGTGTGCTCGGCCGACTCGATCTTGAGCGTCTGACCTGGCCGCAGTGCGTTGCCCTTGGCGACGATTTTGAGCGCCGCTTCGAGCGCTTGATTGTACAAGTCGCACGCTCCGCGGAACTGAGGATCGTAGGGATTGCGAAGATACGCGAATTGCTCATCAAACAAGTAGCGATACGCATAGGCGACCGACGCGCCGTAGAAATCAACCGCCGCGCGGGGCTCCTGCTTCTCGATCTTGCGACCCGCACGAAAACTGACTTCCGAGATCGCGTAAATCTTGTCAGCCGTGGGATCGGTCGTGATCGCTTGTTGCAGACTGATCAGCAATGCCCGGGGATCGTCGAACTTGTCGGCCAAGTCGCACGAGCGCAGCACTTGCATCGTGCGGGGCGTCAGTGGCTCTTCGGCTTGGGTTGTCGGAATGAAACCAAACAGCGACGCGTTCGCCGTGTTGCGGGCCGTCACGTATTGCGTCGCGGTGCAACCCACCGACGTCGCCACGAACAGCGCGCACAGCAGCCCGGCGACGAAGTGTCGCGGCAAGGCAGCCGATTGCACACGGTCGCTAGGCGATCGAGCGACGAACATAAGCACTCACGGACATCAGTGCGGAGAGAGAATCGCGAGCGGGGAATACTCGAAACCGCTTCTCGGCGACAAGATCAATCCACGATCGCTAGTGCTGATAGCGCCGCTGGCAGCGAATCATGGCGACCACTCGAACCCATCGTCGAACGGGAACAACGGCTGACGACGGCGTGTGAAAGGAAGCCGAGTCATGTCGGCACAGGTCACTCCGCCCGTGTCGACACGAATCAACTCGCGACAGACCGGGGCGTACGCTGCTACCGGAGCATGCACCCCTTTGATCACGATGAGTTGAAAATCCTGGGGGATCAGCCCGCAACTCGTGATCTGCGCCAAACTAAACGGCGGCATGCGGAGCGAAGTGAGCAGGATCGTCGGCCCGCTACGCAGTTTGATCACGGCCGAACGTCCTTGATCGTATTGCGTACGGCCACCGTGACGCGCCTCGCTTTCGCTGAAGTGACCGTCGTGCAAGCTGAGCACGGTCGCCTCGTCGGTCACCGGCGCGCCATGTTGCCGGTCGGTCTGGCCACCGACCGAGAGCGTGAGCTTGCCACCGACACGGGCCGCGACCGCCTGCTCGACCGCCGGTGCGTCGTAGATCACTGCCAGCGCGCTGGTCACGCCGGCCTGGATGATCGCATGCAACAGCAGCGTGCTGTCACCCGGCGAGCCGCCGCCGACGTTGTCGCCCATATCGAGCAAGCCGATCGGCCCGGGAATCGACATCGCCCGTTGCACGGCACGCTCGACCGAGGTGAGCTGCCCGCGAAACTCCAGGCGTCGTAGCCACAAGTGTTGTCCCAGTTCGTTTGCCAATTGTTGAGCCAACGCGGGGTCGTAATCGGTGATCGCGATCAGACTCGAACCCATCTCCGCGACATCGCTGTAAGGAAAGCCGAGCATCACGCTGTTACCGAGCACGCCGGGGCGCGAGAGTTGCTCGTTTGCCAATTCGTACAACTCGCGGCACGGGCTGGCCGACGTGAGTTGCCGTTCGATGTTGATCGCGAGGGGCGGAAAGCACGCCGCCATGGTCGGTCGCACCTCGCCACGCAATGTGCGAGCCATGAGCCGGGCCGCCTCGAGCCCCCGGTCGCGTTGATCGAGGTGCGGATTCGAGCGGTACGCGATCATCGCCGTGCAGGCTGCCACCATTCGCGGCGACAAATTTCCGTGCGGGTCGAGCGTGCTGATGATGGGCCGATCGGGACCGACGCGGCGGCGCAACTCGCCGATCCACGCGCCGTCGAAATCGGGCTCCGACTCACCCACCGCCGCTCCGTGCGGCGCGATCAGAAAGCCATCGAGCGGCCCCTTGGTTTGCTCGGTTTGTTCGAGCGCCGCGAACAACTCGCTGGTCAACCGTTGACAAGCGTCGGCAGTGATCGTGCCACTCGGGTTCGCCCAGGCGGCATAGATCGGCACCGCTTCGATATCGGCCGAAGCGAGCCCGGTCAAAAAGCCGCCGAGCTCATGATGCGAAGCGCCATACGCCGCGCGAATGGCATCGCCCGTGTAGAGATGACAGGAGCGGAACGAGTCGTACGTCGTTACCGCTGGCAAGAACGTGTTCGACTCATGTTGAATCGAGAGAATACCGACTCGCATCGCGACAGGACTCCACGAGAAAGTGAAGCCGTGATCCTAGCGTGTCGTCTCGGTCAAGTCAGGCGAAAAAGAGTATCGATCACGCTCCGTCGTGATCCGCGTCGGGAAAAACTCTGCATGAGACTTATAGACGACTAGATCGCCAATGAGCCAGGGCGACCAACGGAAGCCCGGTATTTACCGGCTGCGCGTTGCTTGCCTAGGCGCTTTGACTGTGCAGGGTTCAATAGAATCACCACGACGGAGCGTGATGGATGCTATCGGCTCGGTCGATCCATGACGAACGACAAGTCCCAACGATTGAGCGGATTCTCCTGACGCACGATGCCAAGCGCCTTGATCCGTAGCTCGCCCTTGACCGCCCCCGCTTCTTTCCGTTGATACAAGTGCAGGCCCGGATCGCTGACCGTGACCCGTTGAAAGCCATAGGTCTGACCTAAGAACGCGATCAACTCGGCAGGGTCGCCGGTTGAGCCATGGAACAGAATCCGTTCGACCTGCTGATGTTTGTTGAAGTAATAGGTCAACGCTCCCGCCACGTCCGCGGGTCGGGTGCCGGTCACCAGCGGCACGCGGTAGCCGGCCAATTGCGGATCGGCGAGGCCCGTGGTCACTCGCGGCCAGGTGCCGAGTACCCAGGGCAACGAGACATCGAACCGCAAGGCCTGGCTCACGTGCTGAATGCCAACACCTTCGACCGGCACGTCGTTGCCGGGAAACAAGGCCGTGCCGCTGAAGCCCGATCCGGCGGGATCGACGCTCGCCACGTCGGCCACGGGCGCGGCGGTTCGGTTCGCGGTCGAGGGGTCGGCATTCTGCGAGAACATATAGGGCACGCCGGCCGTCGTCGCCACGAGCATCGCCAGTCGGCTCGGTTTGAGAGCATCCATGATCGTGATCGTCCGAAAGGGAACAACGTCTTCTGTAGCCGAACTCGCCAGAGTTCGGGTGATTCATGACAGGGCCAACACCCGAACTCTGGCGAGTTCGGCTACGTTGCAATTCACTGCGTGGGCTTCCCACGTCTTTATCGTCTCGTTAGGTTCGTAATTCGTAACCGACGAACACTTGCAACGGATCTGACACCTGCCAATGACCGCCACGTGGGACGACTATCAGTGGCTGACCACGGACGCGGGTCGTGCGGCCCTTGCCGACTTGGCAAAGTGTGGCGATCCTCCGGCATCGCAGGTCCCTCGGCTGCGCAAACGGTTCACGGCCATGCAGACGCACGTGCTCGTCGAACAGACGTTGCTCCGTCAGCGCGCGACAGACAAGTTCGCCGCGCCCGAGCCGTTGTTGTTCACGCCCGTTGGACTTGAGCAAGCAACCGATGAGTGGGTCGCGCGTTACAAGGCCGCTCGCTTTCCGACGGGTGAGTCGGTGGTCGATTTATGCTGCGGCGTCGGCGGTGACTTGCGAGCGCTGGCCGAGCGCGGCCCGGCCGTGGGCGTCGATCGCGATCCGCTCGTGGCAGCTTTCGCGCGACACAACACCGGTTGCGAGGTGCAGGCGAACGACGTTGCCGATTGCGACGTGGGGTCGTTCGGAGCGTGGCACATCGATCCCGATCGTCGGCCCGACGGGAAACGGACCACGCGCGTGATCGACCATCAGCCGGGAGTCGACGTCATCGAACGCTTACTTCTGCGCAATCCGCAAGGTGCCATCAAGTTGGCTCCCGCCGCGGAATGGCCCGGCGCGTGGAGCGATGAGGCCGAGTGGGAATGGATCAGCCGCGGCGGTCAGGTCCGACAACTCGTCGCCTGGTTCGGCTCTTTGGCTCACCGCCGAGGCCAGCGAACGGCCACGATTTTGGATCGTAACGGTCGTGTCGTGTCGCAGGTGTCAGGTCCGCACGAGCCGAGCGTAATTGACCAAAGTCCCGTGCTGGCTTGGCTCTACGAGCCCGATTCGGCCGTGATCGCCGCCGGCCTCGTCCCGGCGCTGGCGGGTGACCTAAACTTGAAACAGCCCAGCCCGGGCATCGCGTATCTGACGGGCGACCACCACGTCAGCCACGCGGCGCTCACGGCGTTTCGGGTGCTCGACGTGCAGCCGTTCGATCTGAAGCGTTTGAAGCGTTGGTTTCGCGAGGGTGAGTGGAACTGCGTCGAAGTCAAGAAGCGTGGAGCGGACATCGACCCGGCCGCGGTCTTGCGAACCTTGCGACAACCGACAGGTCGCCCGACCACGGTGCTCGTCATGCCGCTCGCAGATCGGGTATCGGCGGTGATCGCCGAACGGGTTGGGGAAAACACCGCAAGCGCGTGATAGCACGATGAGCTGTCCATGAGCATCGGGTGTTCTCACCTTGTCGAAGTTCGCAGCATTTGGTGGAATTGAAGTTGTCGTTGTCGCGGTGTGTGCCGAGTCGCGTGGTGATCCTGAACGAGGAGACTGATCATGGCCGTGAGCTTAGAGTCGCTCGATCTGACGCCCGAGCAATTGGACGTGGCCCGCGAGATGGTCCGCAAATGGGCCTACATCAAATGGGAAGAAGCCGGTCGCCCGCAGAGTGATGGCGAACAGTTTTGGAGCGAAGCAGAACGCGAGTGGATCGAGCGCTGCTATGTTCCGCCGCGACTGCCCGAACCGGTCGTCGTCGCGCCGCCGGTTGCATCACGTGCTCAACGGCCGGTCCGCGAGACGGTCGGGGCGTAATCTTCGGGCACTCCCGCTTTGGCTCCGCCATGATCCGGACAAATGAGGAAGTTGCCGGACTGAGAGGCCTAGTTTGGGCAACGATCGTTCTGCCCATCCTGTTAGTGATTGCGTCACTCTATTGGCAGTCGCCGACGCTGACGCTTCTCGTATCCCTGTTCGCAGCCGGGCTATTGGCTGTTTCGATGCTCGTGAATGCCATGCGATCGCTTCGGTCCATGGCCGTGTTTGTGGTGTTTGTGTCATTGCTCCTGGCGACGGCTCGGACAAACTGGCCACTGCGAGTGGCATTCTGGTTTCACAAGTCCGCCTTCCAGCAGTTGGCGTCAGAAGTCGAGGCGGATAAATCGATCGAGTATCCGGTTCGTCTCGGGATTTTTCAGATACTGTCCGCCGAAGTGCGATCGAGTGAGACTTTCTTCGCAACAGACGCCAATCCACGAGGACGAATGGGCTTTCTACATACGCAAAGCGTCGAGCCGTTGCACAACTTGTGGTCGTCTTTAAGACTCGACCAAAACTGGTGGTTCGTC
>JAEUIL010000818.1 GCA_016794255.1 Planctomycetaceae bacterium
CTCGAATCACCGGAGAAGCTCAACAAACGTCATCGCATGCCGGTGTTTCGACTCGCCACTCTGGAACGAGCCGACATAGCACTGCATCTCACGTCGCTAACAGGCGCTGCGAAATCGCTCCCGCTGCCCGAGCCGACGGCCGAAGTGTTGTCGCGGGGAGCGCAACTCTTCGGCGCGTATCGTTGCGGAGCGTGTCATGGTTCGCCCGTGGATACGACCGTTTCCGTTAAGCCGGCCCCGTTGCTGACCGCTGATCGTTGGCAGGTCGGATGTTTAGGGCAACAGCCGCCTGCGAAACATGCCCCCGCGTTTGGTCTGAGCGTGGCCCAACAGCGCGCGTTGCGTGAGTTCGTGGGTGTCGGCCCTCTTAAGCCATCGTCACCCGCCGATGGCTCGCTCATTCTTGCCGAACGCAATTGCCTCGGTTGTCATGCTCGTGGCTCGCAGCCGGGACTGGCCCCGAGATTAACCGCCATCACTCAAGCCGTGCCCGAGTTGGGCCCCGTCCTGCCGACGTTGATGCCACCGTCGTTGACCGGCGTGGGAGACAAGTTGCACGATGAAGCACTCCGCGCGGCGATCGAGTTAAAGCACGAGCCACGACGTAAGTGGCTGCAAGTGCGCATGCCGAAATTCTCATTGCACGACGGCGAGGTGGCCGCGCTCAATCGCTTGTTCATCGCCCACGATCGTGTGCCGCCGCGCGAACCCGCAGCAGCTGACAACCAACTCGACGCGGCCTCGCAATTGGCAGCCCAGCGGCTCGTGACGGCCGATGGTTTTGGTTGCACGAGCTGCCACAAGATTGGCTCATCCGAACCGGTCAAGGTCGCGCTCAATGCTCAAGGAACCGATCTTACGTTGCTGGGCGAACGGATTCGCAAACCCTGGTTTGATCGCTGGGCCCGCAACCCGGCGCGGATCATTCCCCGCATGGAGATGCCCGCGATCCAGAAGCCGGTGCGCGGCGTGTTGCACGACAATGTCGACGAACAACTGGCCGCCGTCTGGGCCACGCTCAACACGCCCGGCTTTGATCCGCCGCCGCCGAATCCCGTGCGCGTCGTTCGGACCACCAATCTCGACAATCCGCTCGAGCCCGCGGTGGTGTTGACCGATGTGATTGAGGTGAGCAAGCGGCTCTACCTGCGCCCGCTGGTCGTGGGCATGCCGAATCGCCACAACATGCTGTTCGATTTGGAACGTGGCGGTCTCGCGGCATGGTGGCTTGGTGACACCGGCCGCGAACGGACGCGTGGTAAATCGTGGTACTGGGAAAGTGGTTCGCCCTCACTCTGGGCATCAGCCGACGCGCAATCGCCGCGTCTATTGGATGACGCGACTCCCGGCGAGTGGAAGCTCGATATCGCCGGTCAATTCGCCGCCACGCTCGACCGTTTTGAACACCATCGCCAAGGCGTGCGATTTGCGTACCGCCTGCGCTTTCGACGCGCCGATGAGAGGCAAACGTTATCGGTCGTTGAGACGTATTTGCCGCGAGTCGGCGGCGGCGTTCAACGTTCGATCGAGGTGGCCGGGTTGCGCCAGCAGCAAACGCTCGTCACGACCGTGGCTCACGCGACTGCGAATGAAGCCTGGCGTGCGACAAGTTCAAACAATTGGACATCGGGTCCCGTCGGTTCAGCGCTCCGTGTGCGACTCGTACCGTCTTCGGCTGCTGCTGAGATTCGATCGAACGCAGACTTTATGGTTCACCTGTCGACCACCGCAGGCGATACGCCGGCGAAGTGCGAATTGGAGTACTCCTGTGAACTGGCCGCGGATCAGTACCATCCGGTTGAACTCAAACTGCCGCCGCTCGGGAACACTAGATTGTCGGTCGTGCCGGGCTTTGAGACGCTGCAACTGCCGTTACCGGCGGACGAGATGCCGACGGGCTTGGCTTGGCGAGCGGACGGTCGGTTGTTCTTTACGTCACTCAAGGGTCGACTTTGTGCGGCAATCGATACTGATGGTGATGGGCTTGAAGACAAAACCCAACCGGTGAGCGACGACTTCGCCGCGCCGTATGGATTGCATATCAACGACGATTCGATCGATGTCATCAACAAGTACGCCCTGTTGCGTTTGCACGATCGTGATCGGGACGGCTTCTTCGAGCAAAACGAGGTGCTGGCCGACGATTGGGGTTATACGTCGGACTATCACGACTGGGCCGTCGGGCTGCCCAAGGACGCGGCGGGGCACTATTACGTCGCACTCCCGTGTCAGCAGGATAATCGCTCGCCGGCGGCGGCTCATCGTCGCGGCACGACAATCCGCCTGACGCCCATTACGCGCGATCCGCAGACTCAGCGCGGTTTTCAGATTACGCCCTTCACCGCCGGTCATCGTTTTCCGATGGGCATCGCGATCAATCGCGAGCAAGCGATCTTCGTGACCGACAATCAAGGCAACTACACGCCATTTAACGAACTCAATCACCTCCGCGTAGGACGACGTTTCGGCTTTATCAACAAGCTCGAAGCGAAGCCCGACTTTGCTCCGCCGTTTGAGTTCGCCGCGATCAGCATTCCGCATCCCTGGACTCGCAGCGTGAATGGTATCTGCTTTTTGTACACGCCAAACGCGGTGCGTGAGCGATTGGGCCGCGACGTGTTTGGCCCGTTCGAGGGACACCTTGTCGGTTGCGAGTTCAACGGGCTGTCACTCGTGCGGATGAGCGTCGAGCCGGTCGGCGACACTTACCAGGGAGCGATCTATCCGCTCAGTATTCCACCGCAAGCCGACCAACCGACGTTCGAGGGACCGGTGGTGTGCGAGGTGGGCCCGACCGGCGATCTGTACGTCGGCAACGTTCGCGATAGCGGTTGGGGGGGCGGCCAGAATACCGGCTCGATCGTCCGCATGCGTCCGTCGGGCCAATGGCCCTTGGGGATCGCCGAGGTTCGCGCGCGTAACGCCGGCTTTCAGCTCAAATTCACGGGCCCGGTCGACGTCGCGAAAGCAAACTCCGCGCGGTCGTATCACGTTCGCTCTTATCGACGCATTCCGACGCCGGCCTACGGTGGTAACGATGTCGAGGACCGCACCGAGCACGTGGAGCGCGTCGAACTCGCCACAGACCGTCAGAGCGTGGTGTTGCACCTGGGTGCCTTGCGAGCGGGTTTCGTGTACGAGATTCGCACCGAAAACCTGGGCGAGTCCGCCGCGATGTTTCATCCGGCCGAGGCTCACTACACGTTGCTCACTATTCCTGCGACACCCTAGTTTGACGTCCAAGGCGTTTACGCCGCGGCGTCGATCGGGCAAAATCTGCCAATTAATTCGCATCCTCAATCAACACACTGAGACCATCATCATGGCAAAGAAAAAGAAGAACACGGGCAAGAAAGCCAAGAAAGCGTCGTCTGAGCGAATCATCCTTCGCACCGGCGAGGCGCTTGTCGAAGCCGAACCCGCGTGGTCGGCGGCCGAACCCGAGGTGATCATTGGCGAGCTCGATGGCCCCGTCGGCTATGCACTCGCGAATTTGCTCGGCAATCAGATCAAAGGGCACACCAAGGTTTTCGCCATTCTCAACAGTGACGTGCAGATTCGACCTGCCACGCTGATGGTCAGCAAAGTGACGGTCAATAGCGAGAAGTACACCAACATCCTGATGGGCACCGTCCAAGCCGCGATCGCGCACGGCGTGTTGGACGCGGTTCGTGCCGGCGACATTCCCAAGCACAAAGCCAACGATCTCGGCATCATTATTTCCGTCTGGCTCGATCCGAGCGTGGTCGATGTCGAAATCGATCCGAACATCCTGTTTCAAACCAATCGCGAGGCGACCGCCAAGGCGATTCACAAAGCGATGAATCACGAGCCGTCGATCGACTGGCTGCTGAAGAATCAGGACAGCGTCCCGCACTACTTCCATCAATTGGCACTCGATGGCAAGTTGTAGTCGGTCGTTGAAAAATGGTTCCAGAATCGCGGCCAGGGCCAAATAATTGGCACCTGTCGCGCGTCTGAGTCGTACTGCTCGATTGTCTACCCGTTTTTGCGTAGGAATATGTCCATGAAAAGCCGCTTCGCCTCGGTAGTGTTGGTTTTGAGTCTGGCTCTGCTTACAGGCGCGGACTGGTCGCGATTTCGTGGTCCAGGCGGCTTGGGAATCAGCGGCGACAAGGGACTGCCGGTCGAATGGTCGAGCACCAAGAACGTGGTGTGGCAAGCCAAGCTGCCCGGCCCGGGCACGTCAAGTCCGGTGACGGTCGGTGAGCGAGTGTTTGTCACCTGCTACAGCGGATACGCGCTGAGCGCCGAAGAGCCGGGCGACATCGAGAAATTGAAGCGGCACGTGGTGTGTCTCGACCGCACCTCGGGCAAGATTATTTGGCAGAAGGAATTCGCCGCATTGCAGCCTGAGTCCGCGTATTCCGGCGGCAACAACACGTGGCACGGTTACGCCAGCAGCACGCCGGTGGCCGACGACAAGTTCTTGTACGTCTTCTTTGGCAAGTCAGGCGTGCTTGCTCTCGATCAAGCGACGGGCGAACAACGCTGGCAGGCCGACGTCGGCAGCCAAGTCACGGGTTGGGGGTCGGGCAACTCGCTCGTGATGTTCGAGGACCTGATCATCGTCAACGCCACGATCGAGAGCGGTACGATTCGCGCACTCGACAAGTCGAACGGCAAGGAAGTGTGGCAGATCGGCGGCGTCAAAGGGGCTCGCAACACGCCCAACCTAATTCAGACCAAGGACGGTGCCACGGAATTGGTCTACTGCACGCCCGGCGATCCGCAGGGAAAGATCGTCGCGGTCGATCCGCGGAGCGGCAAAGAACTGTGGACCTGCAAAGGGATTCCCGACGGCGGGTACGTCAATCCGAGCGTGGTCGCGCATGATGGTGTGGTCTACGCCATCGGCGGCCGCAAGAACACGTCGCTCGCCGTTCGGGCCGGTGGTCGTGGCGATGTGAGCGAGAGCCACCTGCTCTGGACCGAAGCCAAAGGGGCCAACGTCTCATCGCCCGCTTACCACGATGGCCGGCTGTATTGGATGCACGAGCGGAAGGGAACGCTGATCTGTCTCGACGCCACGACCGGCGAGACGATTTACGAAGAACGTGTCACGCCTCGGCCGGGCGTCGTGTATTCGTCAATCACCGTGGCCGATGGCAAAATCTATGCTGTCTCGCAGCATGACGGCACGTTTGTCTTCGACGCCGGTCGCGAGTTCAAGCAACTCGCCCAAAACATGTTCGACGACAAGCAACGTTCCAACGCCTGCTTGGCGGTCGACCGCGGACAACTGCTGCTACGCGACGACGGCAATATCTATTGCCTCGGTGTCAAGAAGTGATTGCCGCAGGCGACGGTTCGATCCGCCGCCTCGCGATCACTCCCCTTTCTTGATCGACTCGAGTTCGATGTACAACTTCATGTCGCCTGCGTTGAACGATTGCTTGACGACGCCGGTGCCCTCTGCGAACCAATAGATCGTCTCCACGGATTGGTCGCCGACTTGGGCCGAGACATTGACGCGCAGCGTGTCGAATTTCCCGGCCGGAACTTCGATCGTTTCCGCCGCCTCGACTTTGCACGTTGTCTTCAGTTCGTCGTTGCCGATCTTGTTCGTGTCCTTCCACTCGTCGCCCACTTTGACCGGCAACTTGAGCAGACAAATCGGCGGATTCACGTCCGAGCCGTTGAACTTCGTGCGAAACACGCCCGTGGTCGTGCTGGTGAGATGCTCGGTCGCGGCGATGTTGTTGTTCATTACCGTTTCGACCCGCGCCATTTTCTGTTCGTCGATCGTTTCGATCTTAGCGACTTGATTCGTGATGAGCACCTTGCGATCGCCGACTTTCAACTCGTAGTTCCATTTCGTCCCCAGCTTCAGCGGATAATAGTCGCCAGTCTTCGCGACTTCATCGGCCCCATGGGTTGTCGCGCCGATGAATGCCGCCAAGAGGAGCGTGCCGAGAAAAAGACGCCGTTGCATGGACAGCCTCGCGGGTAAAGGGTACGGAATCGAGTCGATCTTGGTCAGGAGAGCGATCGTTGGCTGAGTGTTTCACCGCGCACGTTGGGTGCGTGGCCCACACTTCTCTTCGTTAGCTTAGCGAGCTTGCTCGCGATTTGCATCTTTTAGAAATCTCGCGATGCCGACCATCGCAGGAGCGATCGAATGGGTCTGACTCGTTTGGGGCGAGAACGCTGCCGCGCGTTCCGGGTCGAAAATCGTCGTGATTTGCCGCGATTCATCGCGAAACCGCAGGCCATGCGTCCACTGCGTCACGGCAACGTCGACCTTTGCATTCCAGTCGAAACTGTAATCATTGATGAGTGCCGAGCGCACGTTCTTTAAGCCCTTGAACCGACTGATGTCCTTGACGTTCGTCACCACCCACGATTGCTCGCCGATCTGAAGTGACTCGAATTTGCCCTCCTCCGCGGCCGTTCCAGCCGGAGTGAGCGTCAGCGACTCGACGATCGGCGCTTGCAAAATGAGGGCTGCACGATCAGAGCCCCAGAATTGAATCGGTCGTCGTTGCAGACCGGCCGAGTAAAACCAACCGCCGAGCGCCCCGATCACTGCCAGCGCAAAGACCACGATCATCGCCGGCTTGGCGGAGTACATCTTTTCATCAGGCACAGGATCCACGATCTATTCGCCTCCTTCGATTACGCCGGCGACACGCAGTTCGTCCAATCGTGCTGCGTCGTAGCCAAGCCATTCACGCAAGACTTCGCCCGTATGCTGTCCCAACAGCGGGGCAGGATTGGCCGAGCGCGGCGGCTCGTCGTTCCAATGCACGGCACCACCCAAGAGCGCGTAACTGCGGCCCGACGAGTCGGTCGTTTGCAGCACCATTTCTCGCGCCGCGACTTGTGGACTGCACAGCGTTTCATCCACACTGCGCACCGGCGAGTGCGGCACATCAATCGCCTGCAGTAACTGCACCCACGCGGGAGTCGTGCGTTCGCGCAGCAATTGCTGGAGCAGCGGAATCAACTCCGCCCGATGCTCGACGCGCGCGGGATTCGTGCGAAACCGCGGATCGGTGGCCCAAGCCGCATGGCCGACCGCATCACAAAACTTTTGCCACTGCCGATCAGCGCCCACGGCCAAGACGATGTGCCCGTCGGCGGTGGCAAACGCTTCGTACGGGACGATCTGCGGATGGGCGTTGCCCCAGCGTGTCGGTTTTTGACCCGTGATGAGCGTGCTTTGCACCACATTGACGAGACTGGCCAAGGTGCAATCAGCCAAGGCGAGATCAAAACTCCGCCCTGGTTGACCGCGGCCGCGAGCCACGAGTCCCGCCAGAGCGCTCGTCGCGCTGTAAAGCCCGGTGATGATGTCCGTGAGCGCGACACCGACCTTGACCGGCATGCCCGCGGGCTCGCCGGTGATCGCCATCAAGCCCGACTCGGCCTGAATCATGAGATCGTAACCCGGCAAATTCGCCGCAGGCCCGGTGCGTCCGAAGGCCGAGATCGAAACGGTCACCAGTTGCGGATTGAGCTCGTGGAGTCGCTCGGGTTGCAGACCGAGCTTCGATAGCGAGTCGGGCAGGAAATTTTCCACCAGCACATCCGCGCGGCGCACCAGATCATCGAGCACGTTGCGCGACACGGGGTGACTTAGATCGAGCGCCAGCGAGCGCTTGTTGCGATTGCACGAGATAAAATACGCACTAGAACCGCCATCGACGAACGGAGGTCCCCACTGACGTGTGTCGTCGCCCACGCCGGGTCGCTCGACTTTGACGACATCAGCACCCAGGTCGGCCAGCAGTTGCGTGCAGACGGGCCCCGCCAGGATTCGCGAGAGGTCGAGAACACGAATGCCGTCGAGCGGATACATGGGTCTGCGAGGGTTTGAAAACCTGGTTGGTTGATCGACCACATTTGAGCCAAGCGGGCTCACGGCGGTGAACCTCGCGACATTCTGGGCTGAACCCACGAGCTTTGCCCAATACGGCCGACGGCCGGGGCACTTCCCACGCGGGTCGAGCACAGTATACTGATCTTTTCGTGGGTCTGTCGTCAGCAACCGACGGTCCTCGTCTGAAATTAACTCGCGTTTCCTTTTCACCGCTCCGATCGCCCCATGCCCAACGCCTTCGATCCGTATCGCGAAGCTCTGGTGGTTGAGACCAACACGATTTGGCCCGAGGAATATGAGGGCTTGGACGACCGTGATCGGGCCGTGATCGAGTCGCGGCTGCACGCCGATCCCAAGGCGTGTGCCGAGATGGACTATGTGCGGATGCACACCGGTTTTTGCCGCGAGGTCAAGGTGACGACCGCTGATTTGCAGCGTTTGGGCGTGGCTTGAGCGCGATCGGGACATCTTCTTCGAGCGGCCATTTTCCATGTCCGACGCTATCGCTACCGTGCAAGTCGACTTGGCCGAGAAGTCGTATCCGATTCAGATTGGCACGGGCAACCTGCACCAGATCGGCCCGTTCTTGCAGTCACGGCAACGTACGACCCACGCCGTGGTTATGACCGATGACAATGTCGTTGAGCCGCATGCGCGAATCGTGTGCGAAAGCCTCACCGCAGCGGGGTGCCGCGTCGATCAACTCGTGCTTGATCCGGGTGAGGCGACGAAATGCGTCGAAGCTTGCGAGGCGGTCTGGAACAAATTGCCCGAGCTCGGCGCGGACCGCAAGAGTGTGATCGTCGCGGTCGGGGGCGGGGTGATTGGCGATCTGGCCGGGTTCATCGCGGCGACGTTTGCCCGTGGCCTGGCGTTGTTGCAAGTGCCGACGACATTGCTCGCCCAAGTCGACAGTTCCGTCGGTGGCAAGGTCGGCGTGAATCTGCCGGCTGCGAAGAACATGGTGGGGGCGTTCAAGCAACCGCTGGGTGTGTATATCGATACCGATGTGCTGGTGGGGCTCCCCGATCGGGAGTACCGCGCGGGCTTGGCCGAGGTGGTGAAGTACGGCGTGATCCTTGATGCCGAGTTTTTCGCGTATCTCGAAACGCACGTTGCCCAGCTCAATCAACGCGATGCTGCGACGCTGCGTTATGTGATCGCCCGTTGTTGTCGATTGAAGGCGGATGTGGTTGAACGCGATGAGTTCGAGACCACCGGTTTGCGAGCCGTGTTGAACTATGGTCACACTTACGCGCATGCTTTCGAAACGCTCACCGGTTATGGGAAGCTATTGCACGGCGAAGCGGTAGCAATCGGGATGCTCTGCGCAAGCCGGTTGGCCGAGCGATTGGGCCGGATCGACGCCTCGCTCACGGCGCGCCAGTTGGCGTTGCTCACCGCGTTGAAGCTGCCGATCGATGTTCCCGAGCTCGATCCCGACGCCATCATCGCCGCGATGGGTAAGGACAAAAAGGTCGAGCACGGTAAGCTGCGGTTCGTGCTCCCGTCGAAGCTCGGGCATGTCGAGTTGGTCGGCGATGTCGACCGAGACGTGGTGCTGGCGGCGCTAAAGGCCTAAACAGCCCGGACCTCGCCCGATGCGTCGAACTCAAGTTTTTCGTCGCGCCACAAAAGTACACTTGGTCGTCCTGCGGCAGCGGTAAGCATTGCGCTGGCGAGGTTGTCGCGACAAGCGGCACGCAGTCCGATGTACGACGTCGTCAGCCGGGGATTAAGTTCGATCACTCGGTCGTCGCTCCCGTCGGGCTTATCGCCCAGAACGAGATCCAGTCCCAGGTAACCGACAGCAGCGGGCAGCGAAGCGACGACTTGCTCGGCCAAACGCCTTGCACGTTGCTCAACAACCGGTTCGAGTAGCAATCGCCCGCCGAGATAAGTGAATCGACCGTCGGTGCTCAGTCGCTGCTCACACGGCCGACAGATTACGGCCGGGCCGGGGCCGGTGAGGACCGCCACACTTGCATGCCGCCCGCGATGTAACGTCTCGATACGCCAGGCACCAGCGTTGGGCACACTTTGAGCGTCGGGCGGACCCAACAGAACCTGCACTCCCAGCGAGCCGGCACCGTCGTTCGGCTTCAGCACCACGGGATACGTGAGTCGATCGGGCCAAGGTTCCCCGCCTGTCCAGCAGATCCCCTGCGCGACGCGCACCCCGGCGTCGGCCAAGTACGCCAGGAGCGCGGTCTTGTCCGACGCCAGCGTGACCAACTCGCTGCCGGGTCCCAGCAAACGTCGTCCCAAACCTTCGACCACTTCGCAACGTCGTCGCAAATGTCCGGCGAACTCGGGCGCGATGACTACGGTCCAGTCGGCCGACGCGGCCAAATGAGCGAACAGCCGCCACTCGTGTTCGGCCGACTCGACGATCTGACGTGCCACACGTGGCCATGGCAGGGCGGACAACCGATGATCGACGAGCGTGGTCACGTCGACTCCGGGCAAAGCGGCGAAGTCGGTCGCCAAAGCTGCGAGCATCGCATGCCCTTCGGCCAACAGCGACGTGGCGATCGGCTCGTCGGGTGAACTCAAAAATCCGCCGCCGGTGACGTATTCGTAAACGAAGACCCGCATCCCGTGCCCGATCCTTGCCTAGTTTTAGCATGCGGTGCGAAACCGCAAGCGCTCTGTGAACGGGTCAGCCTTTAAGACGCTTTTCCCGTTCGCTTGCGGTTTCGCGCCACCAGGATGCTCCCACGAGAGCCGTCACAATCACTTCTCGACACTCCGCGCTGCCGCCAAATACCGAGTTAGCACATCGATCCGCTTCACAAACGTCTCGGTGGTAAGCAATGTTTCGGTCGGTG
>JAEUIL010000380.1 GCA_016794255.1 Planctomycetaceae bacterium
TAGTCGCGAGTTTGGCACTCAGTTCGGTAGCCAAGAGCAGTCCGGGGAGTGTCGTCGCCAATACCAGGGTGCCATACGCGGCTAATCGAGCGGTTCGCATCATGTTCGCGCACTTGCAAAGGGGAGTGTGACCGAAGTGAGACATGCGGCGTCGAAGTGATAGAGCCAACTCACCAACGGCGTAGGATTCATCACCCTACGATCGGGGATTGCACGACGTGAAGCAAAGCCAGCAGCGTGCGGTTTTCTGCCGTTAGAAGTGTGACGCTAGCCGCGTTTAATGACGTGAGGCCAACGGTTTACGGTGAATTAGTGATCTGCCTTTCGTCGCCTGACCGGGCCCGCTATGATCCCGCCCGCTTGAAAACGAAATGAGCGAACCTGCCGTCGCTGATAGCGGTCCGTTCCCTGTGTCCCTAGTCTGTCGCACGCGAATGTTGGCAGGCGCGGTTCGGTCGAGTTCGCCCAGGAGGCGAAATTTGCGAGCCGAACCGAGCGTCAACCCTAGCGTGCGAATGTTGTATGACCGATGCTAAAGATATCTCGCCTGTCGAATCCGCTTGAGTTACGTCTCGTGTCGTTTGCTGAACCCGCCCCGCGAACGTTGCGCCAAGATTTGAACGCTGGTGTCGTTGACGGCACTTGTCATTCGATCATGGTCGGCATTGGCGAGACGTATCTGGCAGCGTTCACGTTGGCTCTCGGTTTGGGCGAAGTTGCCGCGGGCTTGATCACGACTTTGCCGCTGCTTGCCGGCGCGCTGTTGCAAATGGCCGCGCCGTGGGGTGTGAAGCAGTTGGGCTCGCCACGCCGCTGGGTGGTGTTGTGCGCGTCGTTGCAGGCGTTGTGCTTTGTGCCGCTGATGCTCATGGCGATCAGTGATCGCTTGCCGGCCTGGTTTGTGTTTCCGCTCGCGGCGGCGTATTGGGCTGCGGGGTTGTCGACCAGCGCCGCCTGGAACACCTGGATGGGCTCGCTAATCCCGGCTGCGATGCGCGCCAAGGTGTTCGCGTCGCGCACGCGCCTTGCGCAGCTCGGGTTGCTCGGCGGCTTTGTACTGGGTGGTGTGGCGCTGCAATACGCGGCTCAACACAGCTATGCACTGCGGATGTTCGCGCTGTTGTTCTTGACCGCCGGCCTGTGCCGGTTCATTTCGGTCGTGTCGCTGTGGTACCAAAGCGACGTCGCCCCGCATGTCTCGACTCAGCGCGAAGTGCCGATCAGCGAGTGGGTCGGGCGATTGCGTAGCTCACCCGACGGACGCTTGCTCGCCTATCTGCTGGCGGTGCAGTGTTCGGTGCATATCTCCGGCGCGTATTTTACGCCGTATATGCTCCAGCACCTCGGCTTCTCGTATGCCGAGTACATGGTGATCATCGCGGCGGCCGTGGCGGGCAAGGCGCTGGCCGTGCCGATGTTGGGTCGCGTGGCGCACAAATGGGGCGCTCGCCAGTTGTTGTTCTACGGCGGTGTCGGCATCATTCCGCTCTCATCGCTGTGGCTCGTGTCGAGTGCGTTTCCGTTTTTGGTCGCGATTCAGTTGTTCGGTGCGGTGGCTTGGGCCGCGTACGAGTTGTCGATGGCCCTGCTGTTTCTCGAAGCGATTCGCGAGGACGAACGGACCAGCGTGTTAACGACTTTCAATTTCGCTTGGTCGCTGGCGACCGTCGTGGGCTCGTTGATCGGTGCCGGTGTGTTGCTCTGGGGCGACAAGTCCCCCGCGGCGTATCTGACGATTTTCGGACTCTCGGCCGTTGCTCGAGTTGCGGCCTTGGTACTTCTGCGTCGTGTGCCCGAGTTCAATCGTGCGCTGGAGCAGCTGCCGTCGCCGCAATTGGTCGAGGCGGCTCGCGCTGTCGAACAAGAAGTGGTGCCTGCCGAGCAAATGCCCGCCGTGGCAGGTGAGAGCATCGCGGCGTGAAATAGTTGAGCGTGGTCGGCTGTCAACGTAGGATAAGGCCCCTGGGGCTAACCCCGTTTGCTCGGATCCTCGCATGCCAACCCGCCTGCACGTCGCGCCTCGCGTTTGGAATCGTCGTCAAGTTTTGATCGCTGGTGGCGCTCTGGTTGCCGCATGGCCGGGACTTTCGGCTCCGGTATCGGCAATGTTTCGCAAGCATCTCGCCGTGGACGGCTATCCGTTCGCGATTGGCGTCGCCTCGGGCGATCCGACTCCCGACGGTTTCGTGCTTTGGACCCGGCTCGCGCCGCAGCCTCTTACCGGCGGCGGTATGCCGAGCGAGAGTGTCGAGGTGCGGTGGAAGGTGTGTCATGACGAGGCGATGACCCGCGTGGCCGCTGAAGGGACCGCGATTGCCACGCCCGAGTTGGCTCACTCGGTCCACGTCGAAGTGCCCGGGCTTGAGGCCGATCGCTGGTACTTCTACCAATTCGCCGCACTTGGTGAAGTGAGTCCCAAGGGTCGCGCTCGCACGGCACCCAAGTTCGCCGACATGCCGCACCAGCTGCGAATGGCGTTTGCTTCGTGCCAGCATTTTGAAAGCGGCTACTACAACGCCTATGAACACATGCTGCGCGAGGACCTCGACTTGGTCGCGCACTTGGGCGATTATATTTACGAGTACGCCGGGA
>JAEUIL010000826.1 GCA_016794255.1 Planctomycetaceae bacterium
TTACGCTCGGGAACGAGGCACGGGCTACGCCGTGGGTGACAACGTCGGATTCATCGTGCGGTTGCCGCATCGTCAGTCATTTAGTCCCGACGCGGCATTCTATGTCGGTGAGTTGAGCATGCAGTTTGTCGAGGGAGCGCCACTGCTGGCCGTTGAAGTGCGCAGTGAAAGCGACTACGGTCCCGCGGCCGAGAAAGACTTGGCCGACAAGCGAGCCGATTACTTTGCCGCCGGCACGCAGGTCGTGTGGGACGTTGATCTCATGAGTTCCGACGTGGTACGGGTTTATCGGGCCACCCAGCCTCACGAACCGAGCGTCTTTCGCCGCAACGAATGGGCCCACGCAGAACCCGCACTGCCCGGTTGGCAGATGGCGGTCAATGACTTGTTCCCGCGTTCGCTGCGTTAGTGCCGTGCGATTCGCACTTTGGCCCGGGTTGCGTGGCGACAAACACGTTTCGCTCGCGGCACGATTCCCTTTCTTCTCTCCTGTCGTCAACTACCGATGAGCAACTACCCCAAGATCGCGCAACTGAAAGATGTCGCCGCCTTTCGCGCACGATTGCTCGAGTTGGGCCTCGAGCTGCCGTGCGATGACACGATCCTGACGGCTGCCGCCGGTTCGCCGCTCGCTGAGCCGGTGCAGATCGGCAGTGTCCGCGTGGGTAACCGTTGGTGCATTCATCCGATGGAGGGGTGGGATGCCGAACGCGATGGCTCGCCGAGCGAACATACCTTGCGACGTTGGCGGCACTTCGGCCTCAGCGGGGCGAAGTTGATCTGGGGGGGCGAGGCTGCCGCGGTGCAAGACGATGGCCGGGCCAATCCGCATCAAACCCTGGCGACCGAGACCAATCGCGATGGTTTGAAGCGCCTGCTCGACGAGTTGCTCGAAGCGCATCATCAGCACTTCGGCACGACCGACGACCTGCTCGTCGGTCTGCAACTCACGCACTCGGGCCGCTTCTGTCGACCGAATACCAAGCAACTCGAACCGCGGATCGCGTATCACCATCCGCTGCTGGATCCGAAGTTCGGCATCGAGCCGGGCGACAACAGCGTAGTGTGGACCGACGACGAACTGGAACGCCTGATCGATCGCTATGTCGAGTCTGCCGGGCGAGCGCGGGACGTTGGTTATCGGTTCGTCGACGTGAAAGCGTGTCACGGCTATCTGTTGCACGAGTTTCTCAGCGCCACGCCGCGGACCGGCAAGTACGGCGGAGATTTTGACGGACGCACGCGCCTGTTGCGGACGATCATCGCCCGGATTCGGCAAGTGTATCCCGACTTGATGGTGCTCGTGCGGCTGAGCATCTTCGACATCCCACCGTATCAAACCAGTCGCGAAGTCGGTCGGCCGATGGCGTTCGAGCATTTGCTGCCGTACCAGATCGCGTTCGGCGCCGATCCGACGAACCCGCTGGCGATGAATCTCGACGAGCCGATCCGGCTGCTCAAGTTGCTGCGCGATGACGGCGTGGCGGCGTTCAACATCTCCTGCGGCAGTCCGTACTACAATCCGCACATTCAACGGCCGGCCATCTTCCCGCCGAGCGACGGTTATCAACCGCCCGAGGATCCGCTGGTGGGTGTGGTTCGTCAGATTCATGCCACTCGCGCTTGCAAAGCCGCTGTGCCCGAGGTGCCGATCGTCGGCAGCGGCTATTCATACCTGCAAGATTATCTGCCGCACGTCGCTCAGGCCGTGGTGCGCGAGGGTTGGGTCGACCTCGTGGGGCTTGGCCGCGTCGTGTTGTCGTACCCCGACTTGCCGCACGACACGCTTTCCAACGGCGTCTTGGAACGTAAGAAGGTTTGTCGCACGTTCAGCGATTGCACCACCGCCCCGCGCGGCGGCGTGATCTCGGGCTGCTATCCGCTCGATCCGTACTACAAGGCTCTGCCTGAAGCGGCGAAGGTCAAAGAGTTGAAGGCCGCGTTGCGAGACTAGCTCCACCGTTGGACACGCATCTCGCGTGCCTGATGTCGCAAGAGTGTCGTCGGCCCGCCTTGTCGATCGACACGCCGCCACAAAGTCGCAACAGCTACCGCTCCTTTTCGAGTTGGCTACTCAAGGCACGCGAGACGCGTGCTCTCGACCTGTGCCTGCACCAATCGTCGTAACCTGTTGATGAACAAAGGTTTGAGTTAGTGATGATTTCGGGGCGAGCGTAACTGCGTCAATCCGTGTGCCAATCGAGCCGCTGGAGACATCAACTGTCACGAGCGTACCGGTTCGGCGTCGCCTCCTCAATTAGGGTGACTAGAAACAGAGACATCACCGCTGGTACACCCAGCGGTGCCGAGGAAGTCGACGCCGTTCATTTGGCCCTTCGACTCCTCAACGTGCAAGTGGAAATAGTGGCGGACCATATCGCTGTCGGCGTGGCCGACCCACTCCATCACCACACGCTCGGGCACGCGATTGCCGGCACAAGCGCTGATGAAGTAGTGGCGAAAACTGTGCAGCCGACCGTCCAGAAAGCTCTTGTTGCCGGTCGACGACGTGAAACGACCGGCGAGCGGTGTGAGCACATCGCGGATGAGAATGCGGCGGACTTTGTCGGGATGCAGTCGTTTACCCCGTGGACCGTGAAAGACGTATGGGTCCACACGGACCAGACCGTTCAGCACGACCAACAGATCAGGATGGATCGGAAACCGTCGGCTGCGACCATTCTTTAGCGTGCGACGTTCCGACTCTTGTACACGGTGTCCGGTTTCGTCGGTCAGAGTGATCTGGCGATTGCCAAGATCGACATCTCCCCACTTCAGACTGGCCAGTTCGCCGATCCGCACACCGGTACAGGCCAGGGCGACGATCACGTCCCCCAGCCAACCCAGTGCCGCGTGGCCGCGACAATGATCGATCATGGCCTTCATTTCGACCGGCCGATAACAGTAACGCCGGGACCAGGATCGCGTTTGATGTCGGTTGACTTGATGATACCAGACTTGAGCGCCTGGGCTTGATCGAGTTGGTGCAGCAGTTTCATGGCCTCGGTCTTGTCGCGGGTACCCAGTGAGTGACGACCGACGTTGATCGGATTGGTGCGCCCGTCGGCGTACCAGGTGTCATCACGGCGTGAGATTCGCCAGCTAAAATGCTTGCAGCGGACAAGCGGGTTTTTGGATGGTTTGGGCATATCGATCACAAAGATGGTTGTAGGTGGATGGTTACGGAGGCCGGCTAGCGAGCGTCGCGTTCATTGAGGCGTTTCTACCATCGCGGAGCAGGGCCCTTGCGACGATCGGGAGATCGGTGAGGCGGCTCGGCTACCGGAAGTGGTGGCGTAACCGGCGAACTTGCGGCCTCGATCGCATCGATCGGAAACACGACGCGACTTCGCTTGCCGCCTGGTTGAAAGAACGGAATTCGGCCAGCGTTCTTGAGTCGAGTGATGGTCGACACGGACAAGCCAGACTGCTGGCTTAGTTCTTTATCGCCTGCTGCGCGGCCAATGCGCCGATTCATAGCGTAAGTTTTGCGGCGTGAAAGAATGATCGCTTGAGCTGGGGACGTCGCCTGGGCTTCCCTAGTGAGCGTCGAACCACGGCTGGCAACCTCGGTGTATCGTCCGGCACATGGTTGGCCAGATCACTGTACTTGCTCCAGCCCCACAACGATTCCACCGGATTCAACTCAGGGGCGTATGCCGGTAGCCAAGCGAACTCCAAACCGCTCACGCCTTCGGCCTGCAGTCGTTTGACGCTGGAGATATCAACGCCACATAGGGTGGCGATATCCGTCGAGGACTTCTGTTCCCTGAAGAACCCGGCGGCACGAAGGCGGCGAGCTTCCAACTCGGCCGCGGTACCTTGGGGTCTCATACTCCTACTACGCCTCTCCGGCAAAATGGTTCATTAGCCGCGCAGCCAGCGATAATGTCGACAAAGCTTGGTGATGTGCGGTCCTGCGACATAACGACGATCCCGATCCGTGTGACCTCGTGGAGCACTGGTGAGTCGCGTAAGCGATGCTTTCTTTGTCGAGTTCAACCTGCTGACGATACGCCGTGCATACCTTGGCAAGCACATCGGCCACGGCCTCTTCACGTTCCTGAAACCGCAGTCGTCGAAAGGTCCGTTTTGCCAGCGTGCGAACCTTCGGCAAAAGCTTGGCAAAATGGCGTTGCCAACCTCGACGACAAAGTGGTTTTTCTGAAGCACTCGCGATCAAAGAGCGACCTCCGAGAATGCGACCGCCCTCGCGGGGCGGTCATGTTGAGAAACACAACCGCCCCGCACCACGCGAGGCAGAACAAAACCAATCAGCAATCCGATCACGATCGGCCTGATTCACCTCGCGCAAAAACAAAGCCCCGGATCAAGCAGTGGCAACTGTCTGATTCGGGGCCGAGAAGGCGTTTCGACAGGCCAAACGTGGCGAGCAAATAGCTAGGACGTACCCAGTTTATATGCCACGCTTTTGCCGGTTATTTAGGACTATTCTCGCGTGGGACTATGCTGATGCGACATGGCTTTTCCTCGTTGCCGCCAAGCGACCGCTGACCGACATGCGACGGACGGTATTCGCAGTGAGTCGCCTCTACCTTGCACACACCAACTCAATCGCCGCATCCTCGATCGCGTGGCTTGCGAAACGGATCGAATCGGCAACCCGAAGCGCAATCGCATCATGGCGTGGCCGCAGGTCTAAACACTTCAACCTGAGACTCTCTTCGAGAGGAAGAAATGATTCACGTCATCGCCACGATTGACCTTGCCCCCGGCACGCGCGACTTGTTCTTGATCGCGTTCCGCAAGATCATCGCCGCTGTGCGCGCCGAGCACGGCTGCATCGAGTATGGCCCGGCCATCGACGCAACCACCGATCTAACGAATCAAGCCCAAGTTGGCCCCGACAAGGTCGTAGTCATCGAGAAATGGGCCGATCTAGCTGCTCTGAAGGCACACTTAATTGCGCCGCACATGCAGGCTTACCGCGTTCAGGTCAAGGACTACGTACACAATGTACATTTGCTCGTGCTTGACCCGGCCGAGTAGGCGTTCAGATCTTCGATGTCTTTCGATTGAGCGACTGTGCCCTAGCAACTCGTAGCCGGTTCTTTCGTCTCCGTTCTCATGCCGGGCTCATTCGCGCTCGAGGCCGCATTGCTTGCGGGCCATGCGGAAGCGAAGCCGAAAATACATTTGATCTAAGCGGACGATCAATACTGGGCCGACCTCGGCTCGCAAGCCGCAAACCAGGACGTTCGCACGCCGCATTGGGACCAACGCGCGCGATGAACAACCTGCTAACCCACGAGTTCTTTTACCACATCCGTGCTGTCGCCGTGACGGGGGACGTCACAACCGAAACCGCGGAGCAGCGTCAGCCAAACGTTACACAACGGAGTGTCCTTGGCCAGCACCAGATGCTGACCGAGCTTGATGTTCGCACCGCCCCCAGCGAGGACCGTCGGGCAGTTGTCGAGATAGTGAATCGTGCGAATGTTGCTGCCGAACGCGAGGCTCGTGTGATCGAATAGCGAGCGACCGTCGGCTTCTTTCACCGCTTTGAGCTTGTCGATCAACTTGGCAAGCAATTCCGACTGCGCTTCGTCGCGCTTTTGCGAGGCGGCCATGCGATCGCCCGGGGTGTAGTGGCTCATGTCGTGCGGCGCGACTTTCACATCCAGGCTCTGCAACAACGTGCCGACCGGTTGGCGATACGTGATGACCCGGGTACTATCGGTTTGCAGCGCCGCGACGATCAGATCGTACATCACTTCGATTTCAAACTTACCGGCGAGCCCAGGCTTGGGTTCGTTCACAGGCGGCTTGGCCTTGGGCACCGAGAGCCATTGCTCGTCTTTGCTCAGTCGCACTTCGATGTCGCGGATGCTTTGCAGATACTCGCCGAGTTTGTCGGCATCTGCCTGCGACAAGCCCCGTTGCACACGATGGGCGTCTTCCAACACCGCGTCGAGCACGCTGCGCTTTTGCGAGAGCATCGCCTGACGCTCGGCCAGAGGCATGGTGTCGTCGGAGAACAGGCGATGAAACGCCAGCACCGGATTGTCGAGACCCGCGAGCGGCTTGCCGCGTTGATCCCAGGCCAGCGACAGACCGGGGCCGTGGCCCGAGTTCACCACGTCGGCGCTTCCCAACTGTAGCGAGGCGAAACGCGAGTTTGCGCCTAAGTGCGCGGCGGCGACTTGATCGGCGCTAATGCTGTTGTGAAAGCTCTGGCCCGGCTCAGAGTAGCGATTCGCGCCGGTGAGCCAGAACGTGCTGCCCCAATGGGCCTCGTTGCTGAACCTGTTCGAGCAGCCCTGCACGACCGTGATGTCTTTCTGATGTCGTGCCAGCGGTTTCAAACCGGCCGACAGCTCCCAATTCGCGCCGGTCTGTTTCACGTCGGGAAACCAAGTCTCGTTGGTCACGCCCCAGCCGAAGCCCAAGAACAACACGCGCGTGGGAGGCGTGTTGGACTCGGCAGCCGCTGCGAAACGTCGCCAGCCCAACGATTCGAGCAACGGCAGCGCAACGCACGCGCCGGTGGCGCGGAGAAAACGTCGGCGTGAGTTCATGGGGAGACTTCTATCGCAGTGAGTAGTTGTTGATGAGGAGTTACTTTGACCACAGTATGCCGAACTTCTCGGGCACCTGAAATTCGTCCGTTCCGGTGGGCGAGTACGCGGTCCGTTCTATTTTACCATTGCGAACGCGCACGCGGCCAAGATTGAAATGCCACGGGAACAGTTCCTTGGGTTGAGCACCGGCTACACCTTTGGTCGGGTTGAGCGTGAAGGCATCCTCGCCGACGATCGGCAATCGCAGTTCGATACTCCACAACCGTTCACCGCGATGCACGGCCACTTGCGCCCCGCTGTTCCACGCAACCCCGCGACCGCCCGGGCCTTGGTCGGCATCGTAAATCGCACCGGCCGGATTGATCGCGATCTCGTAGTAGCTCCGAGTCGGCGTCTCGATCAGTAGCAGAACATGATCTCCGGCGAGCAGCCGTGGATCGTCGTTCTGCGCGGTGGTGATCTGGTTGCCTGACATGTCGGGCTCATCGCACACCACGCCGAAATGCAACACCGCCCCTTCGCGTAAGACCTGAAATTGGCCATTTGATTTGGCAGGGGACGACTTGGAGTTGAGCGGCAGCAATGGGGCGATGCGGTAACTGCCCCACCACGTGCGATCCACGTTGCCATCGAGCGGCTTGCCCTGCATTGGCTTGCCATCGGTCTGATTCGTTTGCAAGGCACGATAGCTCAGATCTGTATCGCGTTTGCGGCTCAGTTGTTGTTGCAGCGACCGCAACGGCTTCATGATGTCTGCGATTTGGGCGATGCGCCGGCCCGGCAGGCTTTGCGTTTCCGTGGCGGCTTGCGCTTTCGCCAACAGCGCGAGCGACTCACCGATCTTCGCGGCGTCAGTGCTCATGTGCATCCAGTTAGCCTCGGCATGCGTGAGAAAAGCCCTCATGGCTTCGGCCGCCGGACCGTAGTAGTCGCGGCAATATTCGGCCAGGATCGTGTCGACGTCTTGATTCACGTCCCAATACAACCGCGCGGCAAGATAGAGATTGAGATGTTCGATCGCGAGTTCGTCATAGCCGAACGACGTTTCCTGGCCCTTGGGATGCGTGTAAATCTCGTTCTGCTCACCGAGCGTGACACCCTTTAGCTCCCGGAGGTCACGGGCAATCTGCCGTGTGAACACCACGGGCCGGCCAGCCTGTTCGGGCCGCGCGTTGGTGCTGTAGTCCCAGGTAATATACTTGCCCGACGGCAGTTTCTTGAGCCACTCGGCTCGCATCGTCCGACGCTCGTTCCACAACGCCTCGTCCCAAAAGTCTTGGCGGTGACGCGTCTCGATGATCGCCAAGTTGGGGCTCATCTGCGCGATATTCTCGGGCGGCAGCGTGTAAGCACTGTAGGCCAGAGCGCTGACGAGTCGGTCGGGATGACTGCGATACAATTCTTGGGCGACGCGGTTCATGTAGCCCCAGACATGATCGGACATGCTTCCCCGCCAACCGCGTGCCGGCGTTTGCTGGGCGTTCCAAGCCGGATCATCACCGGTCATGCCGCCGTAGCCGTCCACAAGGTCGATGTTGTGCATCGGCTCGTGAAAGTGATCGAACATGGCTCGAACATGCTTCACTTGCTTCTCAAACAACACCGGCGAAAGCAGATCGGGCACCCCATCCTCTTTATGCGTCGTATCGCGTTTGCCATTCCTGAGCAAATACATCTCCGGGTGCGTCCGCTTCATCTCGTCGCGTTTGATGACGAACTTCATGCCATGACAAATCTGCGGAAAGCCGAGCAACTCGGCCCCGTGATTGAGGCCCAGGCGGAGATTCCACAACGCTTTGTCGCCGATGCCGGTGTGCTCGGTGTAATAGATGAACCGTCGCACAGCAAAGTCGGGCGTCACCGTACGATTCACCTCGGGCAAGCGAATGGTCGTCCGCTGGGGAATCACCTCGCCCAATTCACCCGGTGCGTACCAACGACAGCCGAGCCCCCGCAGGAACTCGTTCACGGCGTTGAAAGTGCCGGCGTCGTCCTGTTCCCAGACGTCGAGGTCGGCGTGATAGCGAAAGTGTAGATCACGTGCCGCATTCCAAAAGGTGTCGCCCGTGATCTTGTCCCAGGCGGCGTTGACGCGAGTGGTTTCTTGTTGCGAGCGATTGCGACCCCACGGCTCGATCGGCACGAAGTCCTTGTCGGGGCCAAGCAGCGCGAGCCAGTCCTTGCCCGAGGCGATGCGGAAAGCTCCATGCTTAAGTCCGTCGGCAGCCAGATCGAGTGCCGTGGTGTGGCGACTCAGCCCGACAAAGATTGCGACCTTGCCCGGTTGACGTTCGGTGACGATCGGTAACGTCGCACCTGACATCTTGGCTAGGCAGGTCTGCAACTCCTTGGCCGCCAGTTTGGTCATCCGCGCCGGCTTGTCGCCGATGACGATTTCAGCGCGGGGCTCACCGTTTTCGACGATGAACAGTTCTGCCGCATGCAGCGTAGTCCAAGGCAAAAACGAAAGAGCGACGAGAACAAGGCGGAGCAGTTGCATAGTCTGATGTACCTGGGGAAAAGTAGCTCTGAGAACGGACTTATCGCTCCTACCAATCCTGATTATTCCCATAAAACTTGAGATTTTCCGTTCGGGTGCTGGGACGATCCAAGCCGCGTCTCCTCTCACTCGCTGTTCAAATACCCGCAAACATGAGCACACGATTACTTTAACTGAAACGCCTCGCTCGCTACGAGTGCTTGCACGAACCGCCGCAGGGCAAACCGATCTTGCTCGGCGCTCGCGACAATCTCACGGGCGAGGTCCTCATCGCTGAAGCCGTAGGGGCGGCCCAGGGCGTACTCAATCAGATTCTCGGTGAACCCACGGGCAAAGTCGGCCTCGCGCGCGGCGATGAGCTCGCGCAGTTCAAAGAAGTCGGCGAACGCCGGGCCCTTGTGAAACGCCCCCGACGGATCAATCGGCCATTCCTTTTTACCCACGCCGCGCTTCTCATAGCTGCCCGTGGTGCGCCACTTGCCCGAGGCGTTGAAGTTCTCGAGCCCAAAGCCAATCGGATCGATCTTGCGATGGCAACTGGCACACTGCGGTTGTTCTTGATGCGTAAGCAAGCGTTCGCGGGTCGTGAGCAATTTCCCTTCGAGACGCGAGATCTGCGGCACATTCGGGGGCGCTGGTGGCGGTGGATCGTGCAGCAACTTGCGTAAGACCCAGGCTCCGCGCTCGACCGGGCTCGACTCGGCACCGTCGCTCCCCATCGCCAGAATCGCCGCCATGCCGAGTAAACCGCCGCGCGGCGAGTCGGCAGGGAGCGATACCTTGCGGAACGCATCGCCGGTCACACCTTCGATGCCGTAGTAGGTCGCCAGCAAGCCGTTGACTAGCACGAAGTCGCTCTTGAGCAAACGTCCCAACTGCTCATTGCCGCGAAGCAGATGGGCAAACGTCTCATACACTTCGCGCCGCGCGGCGGACTTGGCACTTTCATCAAAATCGCGATGCAGCTTCGTGTCGAACTGAAAGAAGTCGAGCCGCTCCATGTTCAGCCACTGGTGCACAAAACCGCTGACAAACTCGTCGGCTTGCGGCGAGTCGATCAGCCGATCGACTTGTCGCGCAAGCACGTCGGGCTTGGTCAGCTCACCACGCCGGGCAAGATCAAGCAGCTCTTCATCCGGCGGAGCGCTCCAGAGGAAGTAACTCAAGCGAACCGCCAACTCTCGCGGCGTCAGCTTCGCATGAGTACTCGGGTTGGGCTTGGTGGTCGCCAGCGGTTCCGACAGATACAAGAAACCCGGCGAGGCGAGCACGACACTCAACGGCTCACGGATCGCGACATCAAAGCGATCGCCCGCCGCGAGACGCGTTTCAAACAGCTTCACAAGCCGATCGAGATACGCCGCGCTCGGCTGCTGATCGCGAAAGGCACGCACGGCGAAACGCTCAACAATCGCCCGGGCATGCTCGCGCTCGGGCTTGCCGGTTGCGTTGGCAACCACGATCGGCGGCGGCGAGGTTGTCGTCGACGTCGACAGCGGGCCCTCGTATTCGAGCCAATCGATCCACAACACCGGCTCGCGTTGCTTGGCGTCGGTGATCGCGCGCGTGCGTCCCGGCAAGCTGATCGCGTCTTTCTTGAGCGGTCGCTTCTCCATCAAGATAAACTTGCGTGGCCCGCCGGGACGAATCTTGAAAGGCAACTCGATCACCTCGGGCTCATCGAGCGAAGCGGTGATCTGCTTGTTCGCCAGAAACGTCCGGTCATCTTTATCAATCGGACTGGCCTCGACAAACGTCAGAAACGCTCGCTCGGCCGGCATGTCTGGCACACGACCCACTTTGACGCGCATCACATAACTGCCGGGGGCCAGGTCGGTCGGCAGATCGGTGACCACTTCGCTCGTTTCGTTAAGCGTATTATCAAGGAACTGGCCCGTCTTGGCCTCGAGGCGATCGACATACTTTTGAAACCACGTGTGGTTCCCTTCCCAGACCGAGTTGCGAAAGTCGGCATGGTAGCGCGTCGGGAAACCGAATTTCGGCAAGTCCGCCTCGACCGCACCGGCCGCTTTCCATTTCTCAAAATTCTCGTGTTGACCCGTCATGTACGTGATCTGCCGCTTGAGCATGTCGGTCATCTTCTCGACCTCGACGCGGACGGTCTTGGCGGCGGGCGATGCCGTTGGCTTTACCAGTGGCCCTTCCCACTCGACCCAATCGATCCACAACGCCGAAGGAGGCCCAACCTTCGTAGCTTTGAGCGAGGACTGATACCACTCGAAGTCTTGCTTCACATCGCGCTTCTCGCGCAGGACAAAAGTGCGCGGGCCGTTCGCGCTCATGCTCACGGGCACCTCGATCGTCTGCGGTGCGTCGGTGGTGCCGCTGATCTGGAACGTCTGCAACAGGGTAAAGTCCTCGCGATTCTCGGGCTTCATGCGACTGCCGAGCGCGACAAAATGTCGCTCCATCGGTGTCCCTTTCACCGCGCCGATGCGGAAACGCAGGACATAGTCGCCTGGTTCGACTTGCTCGACTTCGTGCTTCGTCTTGAGCCAGCCTGAGGGTTGATCCGGTGGCAGCGTGATCATTTCTTCCGTGTGGACATTGAAGATCGTGAGGTAAGCGCCGGTTTGAGTGAGCGGATCGTTGAGGTAACGCTCGAAGCTCGGCCCATGCTGCTCGAAACCGCGAATGCGAAACTTCGCCTCTTGCTCGTCCGGAATACCCTTTTGCGGTTTGCCGGTCTCTAGAAATTTCTTAGCCGCTTCGTAGCCCCCTTTGAAGTAACCCTTGTACGTTCCGCCGACCATTGCGTTCGCATGCAGTTCTACCTCGCGACGTTCTTTGATTGGCTTTGCCACAGCCGGACTTGATGATGCACCGGTGCCCAGCGGACCTTCGAGTTCGACAAAATCAACCCAGATGCACGGTCGTGGACCGGTGCCGGTCTTGTCCCAAGCCTCGCGAAACATGGCGTACTCGGCTTCGCGATTGTTCGGTCGCTTGTCGCGAATGGCGAAATTGCGATCGCCGCTGGCGTTGATCGTAACGGGAATCTCGGGCGTCTGCGGTTGCTGGAGCGTGCCGGTCACTTGATGCGAACTGACGACGTTGAAGTCCGAAGCGTCGGCCTTGCCGGTGCCAATCTCGATGAAACGACGTTGCGGCGGCGCATCGTCACTGGCGGCAAGTCGCACACGCAGCTTGTATTGACCGGCCGGCCATTTGTCGGGCGCGGCAATGCCCGTGTAACGACCGAGCGAGTAAAGCATCAGCCACGCGCCGGTCTCGCGCTGCGGCAGCTTTTGATAGTCGTCGTAATAGCGAAAGTGGTACGCGTATTCGCTGCGAGCAAACTGCGCATCGTCCACGTCTTTGAAGCCGAAGTCGGTTGGTGGCGGGGCACCCTTAATCTCGGCGAAGCGGTTATAGAACAAGTGGGGCGACTGTTTGATCTTGGGTTCGGCACGCAGCTTCTTGGAAATCTCCGCGTTCTCCGGTTTCTGGGCGGCCTCATCAATCGCCGCGCACCATTTTTGGAATCGGCCATATTTCTCTGCGTACCCTTGTACATAGATGGGCATGTACTTGTTTGCCCATTGCTCGGGATCTTTGCGAAGCTGTTGGGGACGCGTCGTGCCCGTTTTCGACGCCCCAGCAGCCGACTGCGCGCTCGCCACTTCGATCCAGTCAATCCAGAGCGCGAACTCAGGACCGATGCCGTTGCGTTTCTTCGCTTCGCTGAAGACTTGTCGCGAGGCGTTCTCGGACTCATAGCTTCCTTTCTCTTGGAAGAAAAAGCCGTGGCCATTCACGGGCGAGAACTTCAGCGGAATCTCGAGCACCTGCGGCTTCTCCATGGTGCCCGTGACCTGATGGCCGCTGATAACGGCGCGAACGCCAGTGTCGTGCTGCGAGCCGAATTCCACAAAGTGCCGCGCGGCTGGCGTGTCCTTTGTCGCCGCGATGCGCACACGCACGACGTAATCGCCTGCCGGCCAATCACCGGGAATGCGGAACGCCTGATACGGATTTACAAGCACATCCTCGATCGTGAGAAATGAGCCTGACTTCGTCGCCGGATGCTCCACATAGGCGCGGTGATGCGGCACGTAGTGATTCCAATCGCGACGGCCCATCTGCTCCGCATTCACATCGTCCACGAAGCCGAACGCCTTTGGTGCCGGCGCACCCGCGAGACGCTGCCATTGCGAGTGGAGATGCGTCACATCGTTCGGCTTTTCCGCGCGGATTGTCAACGCGAGAGCGACATTCTCCGGCTTCCGTGCCGCCGCCTCGACCGCGGCCGTCCATATCTCATAGCGCTCGCGCGCGTCGACACGTTCCGCGAGCGACTTTGCAATGCGGGCATGCTTGTCCTCGGCTTCGATGTGCAACTGCCGGGGCTTCTCCTGGGTTGGCATAACAAACCGCGCGAAATGTTCCTCCAGCGCCTGCCGACCGAGTGCGAGATACTGCTCGAATTGATCGCTCGACATGAACAGCGACGAGCCGACGGTGTCAAAATTCCCCGCACCTCCGTCGGCAGGAAGCTCGTTCACGCGCAAGTCGACGCCCAGCAGATCGCGGATCGTGTTCTTGTATTCACGCCGATTCAGACGGCGCATCACGATCCGTCCCCCTTGGTCGTTCAACACTTTACGCGCAGCGACCAGCGTGTTGGCCAGCGTGTCGAGAAACTCGGTCTTGGCGTCGCGGTCGGGTTGCTTCGCATCGTCAGGCGGCATGTTGCCCGAGTTGAGTTGGTTGAGAATCTTTTGCCAACGATCGGCGGACTCGATCGAGTCAATCGCCAGCGAGACACCATCGAGGCGGAGTTGCCCCTCGGGCTTCTGCGCGTTGTGGCAGGCTACACAGTACTTCTCCACGAAGCCGCGCTGCGACTCGGGCATAGCCACCGTGCGCGCCACCGGTGAGGCCGTGCAGAGTATGCTCGCCGAGTCTAATGCGATCAACCACACCGTGAGTGAAGCTAATGCGCGGAGCGTTACAATTCGTTGAAAAACTTGCATGTCTTTGTCTCAAAAGTCAGTTCGCTAAATGCTAGACCGCGGCAATCTCATCGATGATACGCGTGCTGTCGCCATGAGTCACGGCCTTGATCCCCGCACCGCGTAGCAGCGTGAGCCACAGGTTGCACAGCGGCGTCTTGGGATCGCTCAGGACGAAATGCTCGCCGAGCTTGATGCCTGCTCCGCCGCCCGCGATCAATGTGGGACAGTTGTCCAGATAGTGGATGCTTTGAATGTTGCTGCCGTAGGCGATGCAGGTGTGATCGAAGAGACTCGTGCCATTGGGCTCGTGAGCCGCTTTGAGTGTGTCGAAAAGATGCGCGAGCAGTTCGGATTGCTTGCGGTCGCGCGGTTGTCGATCTTTTGCGCAGCGACCGACGGCAAGTTGATGGCGCTGGCCAGCAAGCTGCACGAGCCGCTGCAACAGGCCACAAACCACAGCCCACCGCATATTTGGAGTCATCATCACTAGCGCCGGCTTCTCGTGGTGGGGGTGACCTCGACCGCGTCCAGATAATGTCCGGAAAAATTCGTCGGCTCGGCAGTTGGGGCGGGTTGAGTTCGTTGCACGCCGAAGCTAACTACGAGAAAACTTGCGGACTCCGGAACGAACGCTTCCAGGGCAACTCGCTGCCAGCGGGTCGCGTCGTCGTCGTCGAGAACTCCCGGTTGATGCGCCGCCGCCAGGCATTCGCGATATAGCCAGCTATAATCGGGCTCGCCACGACGTGTGGTGGGATCGATATCCAAGGCGAACGCATGCGCAACCCATCGATATTCCTCGCCCGCAGAGGGACGCACTGCGTTGACCCGGCCGCTAACTTCGACCGCCACCGGCCCTGCCGGCCGAGACCAACCACGTAGATCGATGACTTGCAGCACCTCACCGGTGGCGCTGCGAGTGAATCGTTCTCCCTCGTAGTCCGAGCGAAGAAACTGGAACATCCGCTGACCGCTGAAGGGCTTCACGGCTTGCTGTGGGCCGGTCACGAGCGCGGCGATATCGCCGCTCCACACGCCCGATCGATCGGCAAGGCCGGTCATTCCTGGCGCGACGTCGCTCTCGAAGTCGCCGTCCACAACTGGTACCGGGCCAGCGACTGAATTCTTCGGTTCAGAGCGCGTGTAGCCAAACACCAGCGGCACAAAACCAAACAAAAGCCCTGCAACAAACGCCAACGCCGCGGGAATCCGTCGTCTTACGGTCACAGGCCGTGCAGGCTCGAGCCGCGCCGTTTCGAAACGCTCGGCCCACAGTCGTTCGTCGGTCATCAAGCACGCGTGCAAATCGGCGAGTACGAGCAAGCGATCGCGTGCGGCTGGCTCAGCCTCGACCAGTGCGCCGAGTCGTGACGCTTGCTCCGGTGTGGCCTGCCCCATGAGCCATGCCGTCGCCAGTGCTTCCAATTCGTTTTGATCGGCATTCATCCGGCCCGCTCCATTCGTAGTTTTCGTTCCACGCACTGCAACAGTGCCGCGTGGGCCCGTTGCAGCGCCTTGTAGATCGCTTCGACCGTGCCATCGACGCGCGTCGCGAGTTCGTTCACGCTCAATTCCTCGAAGTAGTAGCCTCGCACCAGTTTGCGTTGCGTCGACGGCAGTGCATCAAGACACGCTTGCAAGTGATCTCGACGCGCATCCAGGTCGCTGGCTAATTCCTCACGCCGCGCGGCCAATAAATCCTCAGCCACAGCGCCGAGTCGCGCTCGCCGGCGCGCCTCGGAACGGAGAAACATCCGCGCTTGATTGAGCACAAAGCCACACGCCCAAATCGCAAACGGCCGCGTCGGATCGTACTCGGCCCGCTTGGCCCACAGGGCGACGGTCGCTTCTTGAAGCACATCCCGCGCGTCGACCGGATTCGGTACCAGCGACATGATCGCGCGCAACAACTCCCGCTCGGCCTGCACAAACTGGCGCAGGAACCAGTCTTCGGCGTCGTGATGAGGCGTGTCGGCTGGGGGCATGGCATATTATATCTGCCGCCAAAAACTCAATTGGACAGAATTCTTAGAAGTTCTTTGCTCTCGCTTCCCACGCACCAACAGCGAGAACGGCGGCATCAAAACCACGTACGCTTCTTGACTCAACGGCCGCACGACGATCGATGGCTACCTTTGCGTCGAGAAACTTAGACCAAGTTTCACCTGTGTTGAACTCGAGTCGAGCAAGTAAGATAAGTAGCCCTGAGAACTAATGACCACCAGCCTGAGAAAGCACGGTCAATGACCCGAGTTTTGGTATGTGTTTTGATGTGTTTCGCGACTGTGGCGTCGGCGCAAACCTCCGTCCCTCCGTCGAAAGGCGAGCCGACGAATGCCGCGGAGGCCGCCGCACAAAAGGCGAAGGCCGAAGCGGTTATCGACGAACGGTACCAAGCCCTGGTCGCCAAGCTGCCGCCCGATCAGCAGGCCTGGGAACGGGTGCTGCAATCGCAACTCGGCTCGTTTTATCTGCCTTTTCACAAAAGTGACAAAATCGCCGGCCGCTCGAATGCCTGGGATTTCGTGCAAGATGACCCCAAGTTGCCGCGTGTATTGCTGATCGGCGATTCCGTCTCGCGTGGCTACACGCAAGCCACACGCAAAGCGCTAGCCGGTAAGGCGAATGTCCATCGAGCGCCGGCCAACTGCGGACCGACTGCCAGTGGTGTGAAGAATATCGACGTCTGGCTCGGCGACGGGAAATGGGACGTCATTCATTTCAACTTCGGTATTCACGACCGCAGCACGCCGCTCGCCGACTATACACAACGCC
>JAEUIL010000827.1 GCA_016794255.1 Planctomycetaceae bacterium
TGTCACGCTACGAGGTCAACTCGAACAAGCCTGTCTGTAGGTACAATCCATCCGCTCGTGCAACGTACGCAGATCGTTGAATCCGCAAACACGCTGCAAACCGTAGAGGTGACCATATCTTCCAGGTTTGCCAAAATTGCCAACAACCACGGATTATAGCGATAGCAGAACTTCGGTCAATACGAATAAGGGTTTCGTAAGTGCTTGTCACGAAACGGCTTGCAGCCAAGGCCGGGATTTGTTCTGGGAAGGGCCTGAAAACGGCCCCCCTTAAGTTGCTCAATCTTCGCCGGGACTGAATGTCCCCCAATCTCTCAGAGATTGCCCGGGAGGTCGTTGCGTTACCCCGAGAATGGCCAAACGAAGCGTTAGCCAATCTGCCTCGAATGCCCGTTAGCCGATCCGCCCGTCGAGGTAGATCATGACCAATGAAAGATCGGCTGGGGTGATTCCGCTGATGCGACCCGCTTGAGCGATGCTCGCCGGGCGAATGCGGTTCAGCTTTTCCTTCGCCTCGGTCCGCAGTTGCTGGATCGCGCGGTAGTCGAAGTCGGTGGGAATCCGCTTGTCGGCCAGACGCTTCTGCCGGTCGATCTCGACCCCCTGCCGAGCGACATAGCCCGAGTACTTGATGTCGTTCGTCACCTGCTCGGCCACGTCGCGCGCGATGGCCGCCAG
Organism: Planctomycetaceae bacterium; assembly: GCA_016794255.1. Lineage (GTDB taxonomy): Bacteria > Planctomycetota > Planctomycetia > Pirellulales > PNKZ01 > JAEUIL01. The sequence goes on from JAEUIL010000827.1 coordinate 679, forward strand.
TTGCGGAGCCAGGTCGACGACATGAATCCAGTCGGTTTCGCTGCGGCGGAGCACTTTCGCCAACGGGGCATGTTCGTGCCGAGTCTCCTCGAGCAACCGATGGACCCGATCGATCTCGGTTCGCTTCTGTTCAAACCGCTGCCACCGCTCGGTCGAGATGAGCCCCAATGCCTGGGCGACGGGCGTGAGTCGACGGTCGGCGTTGTCGTGACGCAGTAGCAAGCGAAACTCAGCTCGGCTCGTGAACATGCGGTACGGCTCGTCGACACCGCGGGTCACCAGGTCGTCGATCAACACACCGATGTACGCTTGCTCACGTGATAGCACCAGCGGCTCGTCACCGCGTAGTTGCAATCCGGCGTTGATACCCGCCATCAATCCTTGAGCGCCGGCCTCTTCGTACCCGGTCGTGCCATTGATTTGACCGGCAAGATACAGCCCCGCGACGAGCTTGCTTTCGAGACTGGGAAACAATTGTTCCGGCGGGGCGTAATCGTACTCAACCGCGTAGCCGTACCGCATAATCTGAGCCCGTTGCAAACCCGGTATGAGCCGGAACACGCCGTCTTGCACGTCGCGCGGCAAACTCGTCGAGAGGCCGTTGACATAGACCTCGTGCGTTGTGCGTCCCTCGGGCTCAAGAAACAGCTGATGTCGATCCTTGTCGGCAAAGCGAACCACCTTGTCTTCTATGCTCGGGCAGTAACGGGGGCCGCTCGATTGGATTTGGCCCGAGTACATGGGGGCGCGATGCAAATTGGCCCGAATCAACTCGTGGGCTGCGTCGTTGGTGTACGTAATCCAGCACGGGACCTGCTGCGGAGCGAAGTTTTGAGTCAAAAACGAAAACGGCTGCGGATCGTCGTCCCCCGGCTGCAATTCGGTCTGGGAATAGTCAATCGTGCGACCATTGAGCCGCGCCGGCGTGCCGGTTTTGAACCGGGCAAGGCGAATGCCGTGGCGTGTCAGCGCGTGGGAAATGCCCGACGAGGTTCCCTCGCCACCACGGCCACCGGGAGTCTGCGCCTCGCCGGTGTGCATGATCGCCTGCAGGAATGTGCCGGTCGTAATGACCACGGCTCGCGCGCGATAGGTTGACCCGCCGCGGACTTTCACGCCGCTGATCCGCGGTCGGCCGGTGCTGTCGACCGTCGGTTCGGTGAGCAGGTCCTCGACAACTTCCTGTCGCAGGTCGAGATTCTCCTGCGACTCGACGAGGTATTTGACGTCAAGCTGATACGCCTTCTTGTCGGCCTGAGCGCGAGGGCTGTGCATCGCCGGGCCCTTGCGACGATTCAGCATACGAAACTGGATGCCCGTGCGATCGATCGCGGCCCCCATGATCCCGCCAAGAGCGTCGATTTCGCGGACAATCTGTCCCTTGGCCACGCCGCCGATCGCCGGGTTGCAGCTCATTTGGCCCACGGTATCGAGATTCGTGGTGAGCAGCGCCGTGCGAGCGCCGAGCCGGGCCGCGGCGCAGGCCGCTTCGACTCCGGCATGTCCGGCACCGATCACTACAACGTCGTAATCATAGGGATGCACTTCGCTCATACTTCCGGTTTCACTTTGCCGCAGGTGCTGTCATAAGGTGTGAACTGCTCTTGTTCTCGTGGGCCGAGATACCGACAATCGCGACCCGCTTGGAGAGACCGATCGGCTCGCCGCGAGTCGCCGGGGCTCAGAACTCCGAGCATTTGTCCGCGGCTTGATCGCTGTCTCGGTGGGGATTATGCC
>JAEUIL010000382.1 GCA_016794255.1 Planctomycetaceae bacterium
CGCAATTCAGCGGATTAACCGGTAAGAACGCAACCTCTCTGACTCTCGGTTGATTGAAAACGAGCTGCTCGCCATCTAAGCTAAGACGCAGGGTTGTTGACACAACGAGTATCCCTCACGCACCGCGCGATGTGTTCCGGGACAAACTCGGCTCGATGGGTTCTGAACCGAGGTTCGTCCAACGCAGAGATACATTTCTCTGGGACACCCAGGAAAGCAATTTGGTTCGCTGATAGATCACGTTTGCCACTGAGGGGCCGGTTATTCATGTATGCGATGTTCTTGTTGAAGCCGCCGATTGATTTTGATGAGGCGGCATACCTAGCGGCTTACCCTGAAATTGCCCAGGCGAAGGCGGATCGAATCTTCGATACGGGTTGGCAGCATTTTAGCGTCTACGGCTGGCGCGAGGGACGGTGGAGGGGCCTGAAACCGCTGGCCAACCCGCACAATGGTTTGCCCGTCCCATCACCGCACTTGCGCTACCGAATCCACGGCGCCGTTGAGCCGATGGATTTGTGTCGCGTCGGCAACTTCAATGCGAACCTGATCTCTGAGGTGATCCGGACACGCATGGGCAGCACCGAGAACCTACGTGTTCTCGACTTCGGTTGCGGTTGCGGCAACGTTTCGAGCGCACTGGCATTCATGAATCCGGGGCTGACCGTCTATGGCACGGACATTGACGAGGAAGCGATCCGCTGGTGCCGTGATAACATCGGCTCGGTGGTGCATTCGGTGGCGAACTCGGCCTTACCGCCGTTGCCATTCGAAGCGAATTTTTTCGACTTCATCTACTGCGTCTCCGTGTTCACTCATTTACCGGAAGATATGCAGTTTGCGTGGCTCGACGAGTTGAAGCGTGTTCTAAAACCCGGCGGATACGCTTGGGCGACCTTCCACGGCGAGAATCATGTGCAAGGCAATTTTGCCCAATATCGCGAACAATGGGAGAATCGGGGATTCGTCTACGACACGCGATTTCCCACCGAGGGCTTGCCCGAGTTCTATCAAACCACGTTACATCATCCCCGGTACATCGAACGGGAATGGTCCAAGCACTTGCATGTAGTCGAGATCAAGAAGATGGCGTGCGGCCAGGGTGATTTTGCTCACGATACCGCCTTACTGCACAAGGCAGATTAGACGACGGCGGCCGAGCCAACGACGCGGTAAGCTTTCGTGATTCTTCATGCGTGCTTCGCCCCCCAGCACGGCAGGCTGCACGTTGCATGGCCACGTGACCCGTACGGGGTCGTTAGCGACGTTCAAAACGTGCGGCAATCTCTCGACTCGATTCATCAATACCCCCGGCAGGATTCGAACCTGCGACCACCGGTTTAGGAAACCGATGCTCTATCCCCTGAGCTACGAGGGCAAAAACTCGCGAAATCGTAACTTTGTTTGACCCGAGGAGGTTGACTCGTACTATTCCCGTGACACCTCAACCGACACCCGCTCCTCTTAGGTCCAACGTACGCACATAAATTAGCTTAACACATCCATCATCCGACGAAAACGCACGACTGTCGCTAATATTACTCCGTTAAATGATCTTTGCCGGATTCTGTATTTTTGGCAGAATCAACGACATTGATGCACGTCGGCTGACCAAGTTGCGCAAGGATTTGACGTCGTTCCTAGACGACGTCGTGGGGACGCTGGTGCGAGACGTATGTCCGCGGCGTGTTGTTGGATGGCCCACGCAAGAGCATCGAACCAATGGCGGCTCGGCTGCGGAAGATTGAGTCCGGCGCGGGGGACTATGAGCAAGCCCTGCAGCAGTTCATCAACCCGAGCCCGTGGGATGAACAAGCGGTGCTCGATGGCTCGCAACGCTGGATCGGCCGGCGGTTCGGCGCCCAGGAATACCTGGTCCTGGACGATACCGGCTTTCCCAAACAAGGGACCCATTCGGTCGGTGTGGCGCGGCAGTATACGGGGACGCTCGGCAAAGTGGCGAGTTGCCAAGTCGCCGTGACGTTGCAAATGGCGACGTTGCGTGGAGTCGTCGCTCTCGATGCCGAGTTGTACCTGCCGCAGTCGTGGGTCGACGATCGAAAACGCATGACGAAGTCGGGCGTGCCGGAGTGCGTCGGTTATCAGCCGAAATGGCAACTGGCACTGACGATGATTCGTCGCGCGCTGTCCAACGGACTGAGCGGTGTCGTATTGGCCGACAGCGCTTTCGGCACGGTGACCGAGTTTCGCACGTACATTCCCGAGCCGCAACGGCCGTATGCTCGATCGTGGCACGACAAGCCGGCCGGTCAACAGCGTGCGGTGAATAAGAATCGGCGGCGCATGCAGCGTGACAAAGGGAAGAGCCTGAGTCGGCAGCGGAGCGAGTTAGTCGAGCGGAGTTTCGCGCACGTGTGCGACACGGGCGGCGCGCGACGCAGTTGGTTGCGCGGCGAGACGGACGTCGCAAAGCGCTATCTGAATGCGGCGGCGGGTCGGAATCTGAGTCGCATCCGGCGCAAGCTGTACGGCAACGGCAAGCCGCGCGGCTTACAAGGGTTTCGCGCGGTGTTCTGTCTTGTGCAGTTTTATATCTGGGGGTTGTCGGACTCATCCAAGCCATCCACAACGAGTTACCAGGCCACCTGAGCATTCGCAACGTGAAATAGCGCGCGTCCGCGAAAGTTGGTTACTTCAACGGACTGGTAGGCCAGCCAGGCTGGTTTTCTCCTTGATGATCTGCGATGCAGGCTCGATCTTGCCGTTGCTAATCACGCCCGCGGGGAGAGGAAGCCGTCGAGTTGCTTGATTCAATTGCGGACTGCGCTCTGAAGGATGTCGGGTGATTCTCACGTTAAGCGCTCGGTAGAGCCATGCAGCAGAAACTTCGGCCACGCTCTGCCTGTCGTACAACTTCGTCTGTCCAATGGGGACGAACAGCCGCCTAGCTGGTCCTTTGCAGTCGGTCATTGTCCGACGGATTCGTCAGGTTGCGCTCGGCAAGCAGCTTGGCAATGTCGATGTCGTACAATCCATTGGCACCGGGGACGATGTCGACGATCTGCTCGATCGCGTCCATATTGAGCGGCCCGAAAATGTGCGGGTACACTCCCGCCGTCGCCGGTTCGTACTTGATCTGTGCCAAGACCTTATTCTTGGCCACAACCGCGCAGCGAAGATCTTTGACATCCCGGTAGTACTTGTTTGCGACGCGGGTTAGCTGGCCTGCGGGCGAAGCGTGAATAAAGCCGTTGTCCTTGAGATCGTGCCTGACGAGAAAGCCGCGTTCCGACGCAGCGCGGAGTTCGCGCTCGGTCTCAAGTAGATAAAAATAGGGATCGAATTGGCCGTCGAACGAGTACATTCGTCGGAACACGGTCGTGAGCCAAGCTTGGCTTTCTGCGGAATAGACGTGCAGCACGCGGAACTGACCTTCGACCGCTTGCGGTGTGCGAGCTTGTCGGGTGATCTGGATTTCAGCAATTGCCGTCCAATCCATCCGGGTCAACCAGATAGGAATGTCGTCAAAGAAAATCCGGCTGCCAGTCTTGCGAAAATCGTAGACGGTTTGCTCGACGACCGTTTCCGGCTCATCGGACCGCAGAATATTGTTGAGCTCAACATGAAAACCCATGAGACCGCCTGATTTGCTCGCGATGGAAAAAATTCAAGATGCCGCGCGGCTCCTGATTATTTTTTGGAGAGTTTAAAGTGAGGGCCGTATGTGAAACCAGGCAAGTCGGGCCGCTCAATCTTCATGAGCTGACGGGCTTGCTTTCCAAGTTCAAACATCCACGTGTATGCTTGTACGAGCGCCCCCTGGCCCTCAGGTTCGCTCCAAGCCCGCTCCATTTGGATTAGCATTTTCTCGAAAGCC
>JAEUIL010000895.1 GCA_016794255.1 Planctomycetaceae bacterium
GCGTTGCAATACCTGTATGGCGTTGGTCCCGTGGTGGCGCGCGAGTTGTGCCACAAGGCCGGGGTCGATCCTCAGGTTCGTGCCCGCGAGCTGAGCGAAGACAGCTTGGCCCGACTGTCGACCTTGATGGACAAGGATTACACGGTCGAGGGTCAGTTGCGTCGGCAGATCGCGCAAAACATTGCTCGTCTGAAAGATGTGAATTGCTACCGCGGCATTCGTCACCGCCGGGGTTTGCCCGTGCGTGGTCAGCGAACCCGCACCAATGCCCGCACCCGCAAGGGTCCGAAGAAGACCGTCGCTGGCAAGAAGGGCGTCAAGGATATGAAGTAGTCGAAACAACTCGGCGGGAGCTGTTGCTCCGCGAGTGCTTTCGACTTGTTGTCGACTCATGGGTGGCTTCGTTTCGCAGTCCCGGGTCGATTGTCGCTAGATTCAAGCAGTATTCGTCGAGGAGTTTGTAAGTCGTGGCTACTTCGAGTGCAGCAGCAGCCGGTAAGGCGCGTCGCAAGGTTCGTCGCAACGTGACGTTGGGCATTGCCCATATCAAGGCGACGTTCAACAACACCACCGTGACGATCACCGACAGCAAGGGTGACACGTTGTGCTGGGCGAGTGCCGGTACCAGCGGGTTCAAGGGAAGCCGCAAGAGCACGCCGTTCGCCGGTCAGTGCGCCGCGCAGCAAGCCGCCGAGAAGGCCACGAAGTACGGCATGCGTGAGGTCGATGTCCGCGTCAAAGGCCCGGGCAGCGGTCGCGAAAGTGCGATCACCGCTCTGCAAGCCGCGGGTTTGACCGTCAAGAGCATCGAAGACGTCACCCCGTTGCCGCACAACGGTTGCCGTCCGCCGAAGCGTCGCCGCGTGTAAGTTGAATTTCGCTTGGGCTTCTGCGGCGTGAGTCGCGCCGGAAGCTTGGGCCGGTGTCGAAAATGTTTTGCCCCATCGTTGTGAATGGTTGACTGGTTGAGATATGGCTCGAATCACTGGACCGGTTTGTAAGTTGTGTCGCCGCGAAGGCATGAAGCTCTTTCTCAAGGGTTTTCGTTGCGATACCCCGAAGTGCGCGATCGATCGTCGCGACACGGTTCCCGGCATGCACAATACGCGTCGCGGTAAGCTGACCGACTACGGCGTGCACTTGCGCGAGAAGCAAAAGGTCAAGCACTATTACGGCGTGCTCGAGCGTCAGTTCCGCCGCTACTTTGCGTTGGCGACTCGCTCCAGCGGTAACACGGGCGCCACGCTGATGAGCTTGCTCGAGCGTCGCTTGGACAACGTCGTGCATCGTCTCGGTTTCGGCCACAGCCGTTCGCAGGCGCGCCAGATCGTCGCGCACGGCCACATCACCGTGAACGGCCGCAAGGTCGACGTGCCGAGCTACTTGGTCAAGGCGGGCGACGTGATCCGCGTGCAAAATCGCAAGAAGAGCTTGGGCTCGGTGCAGGCCAACTTGGCCGAAGCGAACCGCGAGGTGCCGGACTTCTTGGCTCGTAGCGAAGGCAGCATTCCGGAAGGACGCATGGTCCGTTTGCCCGAGTCGTTTGATGTCTCGATTCCGGTCAACGCCCAGTTGATCATCGAATTCTGCTCGAAGTAACGCAGCGAGTTGGTTGGGATACGCAGCAGGCGGAAGCGATGGCCAGGATCGGCTGTCGGCAGAGAGGTTGGACCAAGCTGTTCGAAGGTTTGCTGATCTAAGTTTTTTACGAGGCACGAGAAGATGCGAATTCGCTGGCGCGGCCTAGAACTGCCAAGCAAAGTAACCTGCGACACCAAGTCGCTCACCTCGACTTATGGCAAGTTCGTTGCCGAGCCGTTCGAGCGTGGCTTCGGCACCACCGTGGGCAACAGCCTGCGGCGAATTCTGTTGTCGAGCATCGAGGGGAGCGCGATCACGCAGGTCAAGATCGCCGGTTCGCAGCACGAGTTCACCACCCTGCCCGGCGTGGTCGAAGATGTCACCGACATCATTTTGAACATCAAGTCGGTGGTCGTGAAGAACTTCGGCGAGCAGCCGAAGATCGTGCGGATCGACAAGAAGACCAAGGGGATTGTCACCGCCGCAGACATCATCACCGACGATCAGATCGAGGTCATCAACAAGAACCTGATCTTGGCCACGCTGACGGCCGACGTCCCGTTCCAGGTCGAGTTCGTCGTGCAAAATGGCCGCGGCTATGTCCCGGCTCAAGAGCACACGCCGAATGCCGAGATTGGCACGATCCCGGTCGACGCCGTGTTCAGCCCGGTGGTCCGCGTTCGTTACGAGATCGAAGAGACCCGCGTGGGTCAAAAGACCAATTACGACAAGCTCACGCTCGAGATTTGGACCAACGGCTCGGTCTATCCGGAAATGGCGCTCATCGAGGCCGCCAAGATTTTCCGCAAGCACCTTAACCCGTTTGTCCAGTTCGCCGAGTTGGGCGCGAACATTCACAGCGAGAATCGCAGCGGTTCGGCTGGCAGCATCGACCCCGCCTTGGAGTCGAAGCTCAACATGAACCTCGCCGAGTTGAATCTCTCGGTGCGGGCCACGAACTGCCTCGAGTCCGAGAATATCACTACGGTTCGTGAACTCGTGCAACGGTCGCCCGATCAGTTGCTCGAAGTGCGGAACTTTGGCGAAACCACGCTCAACGAAGTCCGCGAGAAGCTCTCCGAGCTTGGTTTGCGGCTGGGAATGCGAGTTCCGTCGGCGGCCGGTTCGTCGTTCTAAGCGAGCTAAGTAAACAGACCGCGACGCTGTGCCTCACCCGGCACGGAACGAGTTGAATACACAAGTGCATTGGAAATTGATCGAGACCTACTGCTATGCGTCATCGTAGAAAAGGCCGCGTGCTGGGCCGTAATCCGAGTCACCAACGGGCGCTGCTTCGCAATTTGGCGAGTGCCTTGTTCCTGACCGAAATCGACAAGGACAGCATGCTCACTCGTCGTCGCCGCGAAGGCTTCGACATCGAAAGCAATGCTCCGAAAGTGCCAGGCCGCATGGTCACGACCTTGGAAAAGGCCAAGGAAGTGCGTCCGGTGGTCGAGCGTTGCATCACGCTCGCATGCCGCAGCCTCAAGGCTGCCGAGGGTGCCAAAGAGTTTGCGACCAGTGCAGACCGCGGCTCGGCCGAGTGGAAAGCATGGCGCAAGAGCGAGAAGCACGCCAAGTGGGTCGCGGCCACCATGCCGCTGGTCAACGCCCGCCGCAAGTGCCTCGTCATGTTGGGCGACAAGCAGGCGGTCAACGTGTTGTTCGAACGCGTCGCACCGCGGTTCTCGGATCGTCCCGGCGGTTACACTCGCGTGTTGCGGTTGGCCAAGCCGCGTTTGGGCGATGCTGGCACCCGGGCGATCATCGAGTTCGTCGGTGTTCGCGATCGAGCCGCCAAGAAGGTCAAGGCGGCCAAGCCGAGCTTTGATAGCTAAGCAACTGCGCTGGGTGAGTTCGGTCAGGCTGCCTGACCGATCGCTTAGCGCGACGACCGGAAAACAATTCATGCCGCTCTGAGGTTTGACCTTAGAGCGGCATTTTTGTTGAATAGAGCGGGGGCCACCGCATCGCAGCCTGGAATGGATTTAGGTGTACCGTGGACGGAACCCGGCCAATGTCGCGCTCGCCGCGTGGCTTCGATATCACCGCCGCGTTGCGGATCGTCTGTGTCGACATCACGACCCGGCTGCCCGAGTTGCAGCATATCGACATGGGCCAAGTCGCGCTGCGCTTCTGTCAAACGAGACGTGCGGGTCGTTACGGAGTGCAGGCGTCGCTCACGCCGCTCCGCTTTCAAGGCGGCAGCTTGGAGACCCTTCGCCGCGGCCGACCGTGGACGATTCAACGACTCTTCGACCGCGATGGTCGCGAGATGTTGTACCTCTTGAGCTTTTACGCACCGCGGTTCATTGATCTGCCGCTCGACGAGAAGCTAGCCACGATCTGCCACGAGCTGTGGCACATCGGGCCCGATTTTGATGGCGATCTGCGCCGGCACGAAGGCCGTTGTTACGCCCATGGTTCGAGTGAAGAGCGGTTTCACGCGGCGATGCACGACTTGGCCCGACGTTGGTTGGCGCTCCATCCACCCACGGCGATCTACGACTTTCTCCACCATTCATTTGCCGACCTAGCTCGACTGCACGGCTCGGTCTACGGCACGAAGATCGCCACGCCGAAACTGATCCGCAAGCGGCCCGATGATAGCGTTTTGCCCGGCGGCACGACCCGGGGCGCGGCGCAAACCGACCGGCGTTGACAGCGTGTCGGGGGATCACTAGCCTACCGCCGCTTGAGCTTGGCAAGTTTTCTACCACGGCGGTGTTTTCCGTGTTTGCGCAGGGTAACTGGTATCGGCTCGTCGCGGCCTGCGGGCTGATGCTCTGCGCCGGTTGCCTGAGCGCGTTTGATGCCAAAACAAGCGGCGTCTCGCCATTGGCACCGTTGGTTTCAGCCCCCGCGAGTGTGACGCTCGACGTCGTTTTTCTGCACTACGCCGAGAATGACGAGGTGCTCAATCGCGAGTTGTGGCAGCGGATTGACGAACAACAGATTCCGCCCGAGGTACGGGCGAAGTTGTTGGCCAACGGCTTGCGCGCGGGTGTGCTCGGCGCGCAACTGCCACCCGAGCTCGAACAGCGAATGCTGCTGACTGACAAGCCGCGGTCCGCCGAGACGGAACTCTCGGCCGGTCAGATCGACAACGACAGTCCCGTGCGGCAGCGTTCGTTGCAGGTTCAAGCAGGCCGCCGAACCAATATCCTGTGCGTGGGTGAGCAGCAGAAGGTCCCCGAGCTGTCGCTGCTGGTGCGCGGCAGCGATGGTGAGGTGAGCGGCAAGACCTATCGCAAGGTCTCGGGTCTGTTCGTGGCTCGAGCCTATCCGAATGGCGACGGCAGTGCCCGGATCGAGCTCACGCCCGAGATCGAACACGGCGATCCGCAGCGGCGATACGATCCGAGCGAAGGCGTGCTGCGGGTCGACTTTGGGCCAGCGCGCGAGACGCTCGAGTCGCTCAAGTTCGACGCACTTTTATCGCCCGGCCAAATGCTCATCGTGTCGAGCGTGCCGGAACGTACAGGCAGTCTCGGGCGTCAATTGCTCACCAGCGAGACGGGAGACAAGAAGCGGCAGAAGCTGCTCATGGTGCGCCTGGGGCGCACGGGGTTCAACGATTCGTTCCAGGAATCGTCACCATCGGTGTTGGGAGAGACGGTCGCTCGCTAATCGTCCGATGCCGCTAACTACCTGTCGGAGCAGGGGTGGTCGGCGTCGACTTCTTCACGACCGCGGTACGCCGAATTCGCGGGGCGAAACTGCCCGGGGCCTGCTCGAACTGCTCGCGTTTGGCGATCATTCGCAACAAGAAATCGCCCTGAGGATCAAACGCGGCCTTCTCGTCCCCATTGGAGTACACGCCCAACGACGCTTGTTGGGCAAATGCCAGCCACATCCGGTCAGGATAGAAGCCGAAGAACATCGGCGTCTCGGCCTTGAACGAGCCGAAGAGCGGCTCGCGGACCACAGGGGCAAAGTGCAGCGTGTATAGCGTAAAGCACACCAGCACCCAGCCGCAGGCGGCCGACAGCAGCACACCGCCGAGTTGATCGATGACATTCGAGAATCGCACCGAGACGGGTGACAACTTCATCGACAGATAGATCAAGCCGAAGTTAACGAGCACGAAGATGATCCACGCGCCAAGGAAGTCGCCGTATTGCCAGGTGGTCGGCGCGGCCGTTTCGATCGCCGCCCCGATCGGTTCGCAAAAGTTCGTCGCGCACAATGCCGCGGTGATCACGGCGAACAGCCGCAAGCAGTTACCCCAAATTCCTTGTTTGAAATTCGAGCCAACCACGATTGCGATTAAGACAAGCAGAAGCGAACCAAGCATGGACAGAGACACCTATTCTTTGAGCGCGCGGCTGATTTCTTCGAGCGAGGTCACGCCTTGCACGAGCAGGGCGATGGCTTCTTCCTGGAACGTGTGCATCCCGGCCTTCTGAGCGGCCTGACGCACCGATTCAAGCGTCGGCGCCTTCGCCAACGCGTTGCGTACGTCGTTATTGACGACGATCAGTTCGTAAATTCCCGTCCGACCCAGGTAGCCGAGTCCGTTGCACTTGGCACACGGCGGAGCCGGTTTCTTGCCCGGCTCGACGGGAGGCGGCTGAAACTGCCGATATAACTGCTGCACCTTGCCAGCGGGCAAACGCAGTTGTTGCAATAGTTGCGGCGGAGGCGCGAACGGTTGCTTGCAATCGTCGCACAACTTTCGCACCAGCTTGCCACACACCACAGCCGTGACGACGGGCACGAAGGTCTTGATCGGCACCTTGAGCATCAGCACCCGCAACATGGCTTCGGCCGCTTCGCGAGCGCCGATCGCGGCCAGGACAAACCGCTGCTCGTCGGTGACCTCATTGCACAGCAACTCGGTCGTCTTGGCGTCGACCAGGTCGGGCATAATGTACGCGTCGGGATATGTGCGAAAGACCGTCGGCAGCACCGTGGCTGGAGACTCGCCTTTGTCGGGATCGAAGCGGTGCAGAACCACGTTCTCGACCCGCATCTCGTTCGTCTTACTGCTTTCGACGCAGACGACGCTACGCACGAACCGATCGACGCCCGTCGCGGTGGCATTGAGCAGTGTGGTCAAGCCGCGACCGGGCGGTGCCGACACGAGCACGAAGCCCGCCTTGGTGGCGAGAATCTCTTTCAGATCGTCCTGCATCTTCTGCCGCATGCCGAGCGTGTCGAGCCGCGAGCGGAACGGGGCGCCGTCGTCGATCTGAATCAGCACGCGCTCGCCCGTCGGTGTTCCTTGGCTCGTGAACTTGGCCTGATACTTTGTCTTGTCGAGCTTCAGGTCGAACTTACCGGTCTGTCGTTTGACGCGCTCGGCGGGATTCAGGAACGTAGCCGTCTTGAGTACGTTGAGCATCGCATCGCCGCTAGCGCGATCGCGAGCCGGGGCATCTTGAAACACGCCATCGATCTGGTACTTCACCGCGACCGCCTGTTGCGTGTAATCGAGTAACACTTGCCCCACGCGTTTTTCCAGGGCGTCGGTCAACAGCTTCTTGGCCTGGTCGCAACCGGGGATCGTCGCCAATCGCATACTGACGGCCTTTTCCTCGCCCGGATTCGCACCACCGAGTGCCATGATCTCGAGCGGGGACTGGGCCGTCTGTGCTTCGACCTTGATTTTGATACCGAGGGGCGCGAGCTTCTCGGCGGCATACCGACGCAGATGGGTTTTGGTCAGCACCCGATCTTCTTCGGTCGTGGCCCGATTGCGTTTCTTGACGTACATGAAAATCGGCAGCGTGCCCGCGAGCAGCAACGGGAACCCGACCCAAATGCCGCCGGGGGCGATGTAATGCAGCAGAAAGCAGGTCATGAACGTCCCCACGACCAAGCCGTTCCACTTCTGCCAGCCGAGCTTGAGCCGCTGACAGTCTTGGCTCAGCCAATCGGCGGCCGACATCCAGGCGCAAAACACAAGCACCGGCAGCAGCATCTTCCACAGGCTGAAATACCAGCCGGGGCCGCGATCGGGTTCGATACCCGCCGGGCCCACGGGCCACTGAGTCGGATCGGCCGGACCGGTCGGCGGTTGGGCGAGCGCTGCGTCGGCCAAGAGGCTGACGATCAACGCGCCGAGTACGAGCTTTCCAAAGTGACGCATTACATGATTCCAGGTTGTCGTACAGAGATGCCTTTGAGCGCCATCTTGAGGGCGTCGACGCTCGGTGCGACTTCAAATGCCGTTTCGCGGTCAATCAACTCGGCCTCGACGAGCCGTTGCAGACTCATCGTAAAGTCCTGCATACCTTCGCGTTCGCAGGCGCGGATCGCATCGCCCAGCCGTTCGTCTTTCTCTTCCAAGATCAGTTTCTTGATCGTGGGATTGAACGTCATGATCTCGACCGTCGGCACGCGCGATACGCCCGGCTTAATCGACGGGAGTAGTTTTTGCGCCACGATCGCTTTCATGTTCATCGCAATCGCACTGCGCAGGCTCGAGTGCATGCTCTGTGGGAACAAGTCGAGAATACGACCGATCGTCGACGGGGCGCTGCTGGCGTGAATCGTACCAAACACCAAGTGCCCCGTCTCGGCGGCGTGGATTGCGGTGAGGAACGTCTCCTCGTCGCGCATTTCACCGACCAGCATGATGTCGGGATCTTCACGCACCGCGTGCTTCATGCCGATCTCGAAGTCCTTCACATCGAGGCCAATCTCACGCTGATTGATCAGACACTTCTCTTCGGTGAAGACAAATTCGATCGGGTCTTCGAGCGTAAGAATATGCTTGCGGTAGTTTTGGTTGATGTAGTTGAGCATCGAGGCGATGGTTGTGCTTTTGCCCGAGCCGGTCACACCGGCCAAGAGCACCATCCCTTGATGGAACTTGCACAAGTCCGTCATTAGCGGCGGCAAGTAGAGACCTTCGAAGTTCGGGATCTTCTGATTCACGCGCCGCGCGACCATACCGACGTGCCCCATTTGCTGCAGCAAATTGACACGAAAGCGCCAAATGACTCCGTCGACCTCGCAGGTATGGGCGAAGTCAGCGCCGCCGTTGGTGTCGAAGATCTGCCGATTGCGTGGGTTCATGAGCGGAAAGCAAATCCGCACCATCTCGGCATCGTCGATGGGCGGACGGCTCAGCGGGCGCAGATCCCCTTTGACTCGTACGATCGGCGGACGACCGACCTTCAAGTGCAAGTCGCTCCCTTCGAGCTTGACCAGCGCCCGAAACAGCTTGTCGGCCTCGAGCTCTTCGCGCTTTTTTGTGAACCGTTCAATATCAGCTTCAGATACCGCGGTTGACATGACAAACTCCGTCTAAAGTCCTAGCAATCGCTGAACGGGCCTTGGGCATGCGGCGTGTTTCCACGCTCACTTCATACGCACCGGCACGCCGCGCGATCGCATTAGTTCCTTGGTTTCGTGAATCGTGAACTCGCCAAAGTGAAAGATGCTGGCCGCCAACGCCGCGTCGGCCTTGCCGATCAGGATCGCATCGGCAAGGTGCTCGGGCTTACCGGCTCCGCCGCTGGCAACCACCGGTATCGAGACCGCCGAGCTGACCGCCGCCGTGATCTCTAGATCGTACCCATTCTTCGTGCCGTCGGCATCCATGCAGGTTAGCACAATCTCGCCCGCCCCGAGACGTTCGACTTCTTTCGCCCAAGCGACCGCTTCGAGACCGGTGCCGATCCGCCCGCCGCTGATGTGGACCTCCCACAGCTCCCGACCGTCCTTCACGATTCGCTTGGGGTCGATGTTCACGACCGTCGCACAACTGCCGAACTTGCGGGCCGTCTCGGTGATTAGTTCCGGAGTGCGGACCGCGGCCGAGTTAATGCTGACTTTCTCGGCCCCGGCCTGGATCAGACGGGTCACGTCGTCCAGGTTGCGGATGCCGCCACCGACGGTGAACGGCATGAACACGGTCTCCGAGACCCGGCGGACGACATCGAGCATGATGTTGCGGCCTTCGTGGCTCGCGGTGATGTCGAGAAAGACGAGCTCGTCGGCCCCTTCGGCTTCGTAACGTGCGGCGACCTGCACCGGGTCACCGGCGTCGCGCAGATTGACAAAATTGGTCCCTTTGACGACCCGACCGCGGTCGACATCGAGACACGGAATAACGCGCTTGGCGAGCATCGGAATCCGAACGGCAGCGAAAAGACGAACCCCCTGGAATTCCCGCAGGAATCTCGATTCACTCTAAGCTGCCCGGGGTGGGTGGTCAACCGGTGCGCGACCGAGCGCAGAAACGGCTTGTTTCTCGCATTCGATGCGACTTACAATTCAATGGTAAGCCGGTGGCGTACAGGGCGAAACTTTTGCGGCGGCTCGACGCCAACAAGCGGTTGACATATTAGGGATCACGGCTCCAGCATAGGTTGGTACCCATATGGAATTGCAAGGCGTGGTCCACAACGGTGTCATTGTGCTCGAAGGCGCTACGGTGCTGCCCGAGGGAACCCGTGTGCGCATTTCGCCAGCCTCGGAAGCCGACTCCAAGACCTTCGGGGAACGATTCGCAGATTTCAAAGGTGCCGTTTCCGGCCTGCCCACCGATTTAGCCGAGCAGCATGAGCATTACCGACTCGGAACCCCACGTCGATGATGGTGTTTGCTGATGCATTTGCGCTAATTGCTTGGCTTAATCCTCGCGATCGCGCTCACGCTGATGTGGTGAGTTATCTAGAGCGATATCGGGGGCGATTGGTGACCACTGAGTGGGTGCTCATGGAAGTAGCGGACGCGCTAAGCAGTCCCGAAGCTCGTGGGCCGGTGGCCGCGTTCCTGCGCGCAGTTCGAGCGGACGCTCAGTTTGAGATTGTGGGGTATCTGCCCTCGCCTTATGACGCAGGATTAAAGTTGTTCGCGGCTCGCGCTGACAAAGCATGGTCGCTCACGGATTGCATTTCATTCGGTGTCATGAGCGAACGAAAACTTGTCGACGCACTGACGGCGGATCATCACTTCGAGCAGGCCGGTCTTAAGGCCATCTTCCGCGACGCCACGCAGCCCTAGAGAAAGGTTCTCGTATGCATCACTACGACTGCATCGTGCTGGGTGTCGGCGCCGTGGGGAGCGGAGCGTTGTGGCACTTGGCGCGCCGCGGTCTGCGGGTTTTGGGACTCGACCGATTTCCACCGGGCCATGATCGCGGCAGCTCGCATGGCGCCACGCGGATGATTCGCCAGGCGTATTTCGAGCATCCCGACTACGTGCCGCTCGTGCTCCGGGCTTACGACCAATGGCGCGAGCTCGAACGCGCCGCCACACGTTCGCTGTACGTCGAGACCGGCTTGGTGCAAATCGGACCTCCGGACGGCGAGGTCGTGCCGGGCGTGTTGGCCAGTGCCGCGAGTCACGGCTTGGATGTCGAAGCGCTTTCGCCTGCTGATCTGGCAAAGCGTTTCCCCACGTTTCGCGTCCCCTCCGGCATGACCGGTGTCTTCGAGCGTCGCGCAGGTTTCTTGCGCGTCGAAGACTCGATCGTCACGCTCGTTCAACAGGCGCTCTCCGCCGGAGCGCAACTGCATTGCGGCGAGAGCGTCGTGAGCTGGACCACCGAGGGACATAGCGTGGTTGTGCGTACCGATCACGACACGTATCACGCGGGCCATCTCATCATCGCCGCGGGGGCGTGGTCAGCGCAGGTGCTAAACTCGCTCGGACTGCCGCTCGTGGTGCGGCGCAAGCCCCAGTATTGGTACCATACCACGGCCGATCACACGCGGCTCGAGCACGGTTGTCCCGCGTGGCTTTACGAGACCGGCGACGGCATTTTCTACGGGTTCCCCCAAATCGATTCGCGGGGAATGAAGCTGGCCGAACACAGCGGCGGATCCCCGGTCGCCGATCCGCTACGAGTCGACCGTCAGATCGACCGCGCCGATCAAGCCCGGGTCGAGCGATTCGTCGCCGAGCATTTGACCGGTGTCTCGGCCACGCTCGGACATCATGCCGTGTGCATGTACACGATTTCCCCCGACCACCATTTCTACGTCGATCGCCACCCCGAGCACGACCACGTCGCTTTTGCGGCGGGCCTCTCGGGCCATGGCTTCAAGTTTGCCCCGGTCTTGGGCGAAGCGGTGGTCGAGCTGGCACTCGAAGGGCGTTCGACGCTGCCGGTCGGGTTTCTCGCGACGAGCCGCCCCGGCTGACCCCCGAGCCGCCGCGCTTGACCGTCTCGCCCCGATTTGTGCCGGGCCGGAGCCGATTCCACCCCGCTTCCAACCCCCCGCCAGCTTTCGCTCACGTTTTATTCAAAACGGAACCGATGCGCTTGTAACAGGCAGCTGGTTGTACCACAATACGGGCTGCGTCGAGCGGGTAACACGGTTGGCTCCTCTTTCCGCCTCGGAGGCGACGCCATGAGCGTTGTCACTTCGCAATCATCGTGGGGTAGCAGTACGCCGGTAGATCCTTACCAGCAGTACTATGACGATGTCGCTTACGACGACCCATTGCTGGCTGAAGACGGCGATGAAGGTCGCGGCCTGAGTCCGTTCATCTCGGCATTCTTGCTTAGCACGGCGATCAATCTCGGATTGATGGTCATGTTGGCGACGGTGTACTTCGATCCACCGCCCGAGCCGTTGCAGATCATCGCCTCGGTGAGCTTCGATAGCGAAGAAGAAGTCGACGACAAAGAATCGCCCATTCAAATCTTTCGCTTCACGAAAGAAGAGCTGCCCGAGACGGGCTCGCCGAGTGTCGTGGGAATTGATGTCCCCGTGTCGTCGGCCAATCAAGTCAACGAAGTGACCAGTCTTCGCACCGAAGATCGGCCTGTCGAGTTGGCCAAGTTTGAAGCCCCGATCGCGGTCAATCTTTCGCAAGCACCCAACTACACCAGCGACGTGCGGATCAAGGGGAACGCCGGTGTCGGTGCCGTCGGCGCGATCGGTGCCGTCGACCGCATCACGCAAGAGATTCTGCTCTCACTCGAAGAACGTCCCACGTTGGTCGTGTGGTTCTTCGACAAGTCGTGGAGCATGTTGCCGCAACGGACCGAGATCAATCAACGCTTCGAGCGTGTGTATCGCGAGATCGGTCTGAGTCATCTCACGGCGACGAGCGTCGATCAACTGCCACTGTTGACGAGCGTGGTGTCGTTCGGCGCAGAGTATGAATACCGGCATCCCAGCGGCGTTCACAAACAGCGGCCGATGCTCACGAATCAATTGAGTGACATTCAAGCCGCAGTGTCGTCGATCGAGAACGATCCCTCGGGCGTAGAGTCGACGTTTTCTTCGATCATTGACGCGGCCGACAAGCTCAAGGTGTTTCGTCATGGGACAGTGCGGCGGAACATCATGTTCGTAGTCTTCACCGACGAGGTGGGCGACGACGAGCAGCGGCTCGAGGAGGCCGTGACGTTGTGTCGCAACAATGCCATTCGGGTGTATGTCGTTGGCACTCCCGCGCCGTTCGGTCGTCGTAATATTGAGTTCAAGTACGTCGACCCCGATCCGAACTACGACCAAAGCGTGCAATGGTTGCCGGTTCGTGCGGGTCCCGAGACTTTGCGACCCGAGATGGTCAACCTGGGCTTTAGCGGTTTCACCGCGCGCGACTCGACCATCTATCGTCTCGACTCGGGCTTCGGTCCGTTTTCCTTGACGCGGCTGGCGTACGAGACCGGCGGTATTTTCTTCT
>JAEUIL010000916.1 GCA_016794255.1 Planctomycetaceae bacterium
AACGAGCTACGTCGCGGCTCGACTTGGGTCACTTACTCACTTACTCACTTACTCACTTACTCACTTACTCACTTACTCACTTACTCACTTACTCACTTACTCACTTACTCACCTCTTCTTCCCTCATGCTCGTTCCTATTCTCACTGCCGGCCAATGGCAAGCGGCTCGCACGGATCGCGTGGCCGATGTCTTCAACCCTTCGACCGGTCAGGTCATCGCCCAGGTTCCGCTGTGTACGGTCGAGGAAACCTCCGCGGTAGTCGAGGCCGCGGCGGCCGCACTGCCCAAGTGGAGCGCGACGCCCGTGATCGAGCGGGCCCGATTGATGTTCCGCTACCGCGAGCTGCTCGAGAAAAACTTCGATGAGCTGGCCAAGCTCGTGACGCGCGAGCATGGCAAGACTCTCGCCGAATCGCGGGCCGAGGTGCGGCGAGGCATCGAGGTCGTCGAGTTCGCCTGCGGCATTCCGAGTTTGATCATGGGGCAATCGCTGGCCGACGTGGCGCGCGAGGTCGACGCCGACGTGAGCCGGCATCCGGTCGGAGTCTGCGTCGGCATCACGCCATATAACTTTCCCGCGATGGTGCCGATGTGGATGTATCCGATCGCACTCGTGTGTGGCAACACGTTCATTCTTAAGCCGTCGGAGAAAGTGCCGCTGTCGGCGGTGCGTTTGGCCGAGTTGCTCGTCGAGGCGGGCTGTCCCGCCGGCGTGTTCAGCGTCGTGCATGGCGATGCGCCGTGCGTCGAGACATTGCTCACGCATCCGGCCGTGGCCGCGGTGTCGTTCGTAGGTTCGTCGCCGGTGGCGAAATGGATTTACGAGCGTGGCACTCAAGCCGGCAAACGGGTTCAGGCCGCAGGGGGCGCGAAGAACCACTTCATCATCATGCCCGATGCCGACCCGGCCGCGACGATCGACGCTCTCTCGGCCTCGGCGTTCGGTTGCGGCGGTCAACGTTGCATGGCTACCAGCGTGGCGGTCGCGATTGGTTCGATCGGCGATCCGCTCGTCGAGCAGCTCAGCACGCACGCCGCGAATTTGCGCGTGGGACCGACCGACACGACCAGCGATGTCGATCTCGGTCCTTTGATCCGTCGCGAACATGTGACCCGTGTGGCCGAGTATGTCGAAGTCGCGCGGCAGGAAGGGGCCACGATTGCACTCGACGGTCGGCGGAAGTTTGACTCGCCGGGATTCCTGTTGGGGCCGAGCGTCGTCGACCAAGTGCGGCCCGAGATGCGTGTGGCTCGCGATGAGATTTTCGGGCCGGTGTTGTCGGTGATTCGTGCGGCGAATTTGGACGAAGCCCTCGCCTTGGGCAAGCAATGTCCGTTCGGCAACGGTGCGTCGATCTTCACACGCGATGGCTATGCCGCGCGGCAGTTCAAGCAGCACTTCAACGCCGGCATGTTGGGGATCAACGTCGGCGTCCCCGCGCCGATGGCGTGGCTACCGTTCACCGGCTGGAACGGCTCGTTCTTTGGCGATCTGCACGTGCAAGGGACCGAGGGCGTGCAATTCTACACGCGACAGAAGGTAACGTTGTCGCGCTGGTTTGCGCCGAGCGCGAAACAAGCGAGCGAAGATCCGCTTTGGAGCGGAAAGTTTAAGTCGAGCTAATTTGCTACGACGGGGCGGGCGATTCGCTTCCACTACGAACCGAACGCGGTGGTTTGCAACTGCGTATTGACGTTGCCCCACATGCCGCCGTTGCTGGTTCCCAAGGCCGAGATGGCGGCGATCACCGACATCAAGATCATGGCCAACATCACTGCGTACTCGACGGCGGTGGTGCC
>JAEUIL010000933.1 GCA_016794255.1 Planctomycetaceae bacterium
CTATGACGCTGCCGCGGGCACGGTCTCGGTCGCCTGCGGTGGTTCGCGACGGCCGCCGACGCCGCAGATGACGACGATCGCTTCGATCAACATCCACGCGGCCAAACCCATCAGCACCACGCCGATCCACGGCACCGGGTCAGTCGGCCAGTTGCCGTCGGTCGTCTTGAAGCCGCGGGCCGTGATGTTCCATAACGCCCAGGAACTCATCGTGTACATCAGCACCGTCGGGATGCCGGTCACAACCCAGACCCAAGTTTCACGCCGCGTGCGCCAGAGCCACACGGTCACGCCGAGCAGCGTGAGCGCGGCGAGCAGTTGGTTGCTGGCTCCGAAGAGTTCCCAGAAGATGCGCCAGACCGGCACCTTGGCGTCGAGCGGATGACGCAACAAGAACAACAGCGGCACACCGGCCGTGAGGCCCGTGCCGAGCCAGCGACCGAAGCGGCCTTGCAGCCCGGTCAGCTCTTGAATGATGTACCGCCCGAGCCGCGTGCACACGTCGAGCGTGTCATACACAAACGTCGTGAATGCCATCAGCGCGAATGACACGCCAAGTTCGGCGGGTATGCCGATCGTTTGCAGAAAGCCACCGATGCCCAGGGCGTAAATGTAGTTCGGCTTGGGCGATGCCACGGCGGGCGAGTTCTCTTTGAGAATCATCACGCAGCAGAGCGACACGATCGCGACCATGCCTTCGAGCAGCATCGCTCCGTAGCCGATCACCCGGGCGTCGGTCTCTTTGGCTAGTTGCTTGCTGGTGGTGCCCGAGCAGATGAGCGAGTGGAATCCGGAACACGCACCGCAGGCGATCGTGATAAAGAGCAGCGGCACGAGCGATTGTCCCTCGGGACTCACCCAACCGCGGAACTGCGGATAGGCGATCTCGTTGTTGCCGAACATCAAGCCGAGCGCACCACCGGCGAGCGCGACGTACAAGAAGTAGCCGCCGAGATGGCCGCGCGGCTGCAACAACATCCACAACGGCACCACCGCCGCGACGAGACAGTAGACGAGCAAGAGCACGTCCCAAGCGCGTTGCGCCTCGGCCAAGGCCGTGGGACCGGTGAACCCGAGCATCGCGCCGAGATCGAACGGCAGCTTCTGCCCGAGCCAAATCGACACGCCCACGAGCGGCAGAAAGATAAGCGTCGCCATGTTGAGCGACAGTTTCGTGTAGCGCAGCAGGAGGCCCATGATGATCGGCAGCAGCAAGTACATCAGCGACGAGCTGGCGATCCCCGCGCCGGTGACGGTTTCGCCATTTTCGAGCACCTGCTGACCGACGAACGACGCGGCGGTGATATCGGTGAAGGCGACGATGATGTAGACGAGCGCGATCCACACGAACGTGAGGAACAAGATGTACGAGCGTTGGCTCATGTGATCGCGAACCACTTCGGCGATCGACCGGGCTTTGTGTCGAATCGAGGCGGTGAGTGCCGACAGATCGTGCACGCCGCCGACAAACACGCAGCCGCACAGAATCCACAGCAGCGCGGGGACCCAGCCGAACATGACGCCGGCCAGAATCGGTCCGACGATTGGCCCGGCCGCCGCGATCGCCGAGAAGTGCTGACTCATCAGGAACTTCGGTTCGATCGGTTCATAGTCGACGTTGTCGCGCAGCTCGCAAGCCGGAGTGACCGCATTCGGGTCGAGCCGAAACAGTCGCGCGAGCAATCGGCCGTAGGTGAAATACGCAATCAGCAGCAACACGGCCGAGCCGAGCACCACTTGCAACATCGTGGGGGTCATGAGGCGATCTCGAAAGCAACCCGTGCGAAAACGAAAGTCCAACGCA
>JAEUIL010000944.1 GCA_016794255.1 Planctomycetaceae bacterium
GATCCGCGGTCGTTTGTTTCGCCGCGATGATTTGGAATAGTTCACGGGATGATTCGATGAATGCAACTCTGAGTCCACGATGACTGCGACCGACGAACAACTGATCTACGAAATCCGCAATCTGCTCGACGTTCCCGGCGAGCCGCCTGCGGATCGCGTTGCGCCGTTGGCCGCGGCGTATGGTCGTCGCTGCGAAGAGGTGAACGCGCGGCTGCGCGAGTGTCAGCAACTGTTGCGACAAGGCTTGCGCGGCGAAGCCTTGCATCGTGCCCAGCATGAGCCCAGCGTGCTCGAGCAGTTGGCGGTGTTGACCTTTGACGAACGCCCGGCGTTTGTCGAGATTTGTTTGCAACTCGACATCGAACCGCCTCCTAAGCTGTTGACCGACGTGGGCGCGCGTTTGACCGAGGCTGGCGAGACCGAGCGCGTGTTGTCGGTATTGATGCGCAAGCATCGGCTGTTAGCGCTAGCGCGGGCTCCGCTAGCAAAGCGGATTCTGGCGTTGCGGCAAATACGCGAGGCCGACGCCGACAACCCGATCTGGCAACGCGATTTGACGAAATTCGAGCAAGTTCGGCATCAGCAGATTCAGACCGAAGCCGAGCAGGCGTATCGTACCGGCGACTTGGCTACGTTGATCGCGCTACTGCAAGAGCTGCGCGAGCCGAACTGGTCGCAGAAGCCGCCGACGGCGCTGGTCGATCTCGTTCAACGGGCGTCGGCACATTGGCACTCGGCCCGGGCGGCGCAGCTCATGCGCGATCTTGCGCCGCAATTGGCCGAGGCCTTCGCGCAAGAAGATCGCCCGCGGGCTCGAGAACTGAAGCAGCAATGGGAGTCGTGCCAAGCCGCGCTGCGTGGGCAAGCGGTCGAGGCTGAAATCGATCAGCTCTGCGCTCCCGCGCTGCAATGGATCGAACGCGAGGACGCCGAGCAACGCCGCGAACAAGAATACTGCGACGCTGTCAGCGATCTCGAAACCGCGCTGAGTCAATCGGGCTCGGACGACAGCCTGAGGCAGTTGTGGCAACGCATCCGCAGTTTCGATCGCCCCTTGCCCGATTCGCTCGAACAGGCCGTGCGGGCTCGTGTGCGCGCTGCCGGTCGTCGGCGGATGCGACGTCGGGTGCTGCTGAGCGTCGTTGCGGCCGTCGTGCTGGCAATGGTGGGCGGCTTGATCGGCTTGGCTTGGCAGCAGGTCCACAACGATCAGATCGTCGCCGAACATGCCGCCAAAATCGATAGCTTGCTGGGTCAGCAACGGATCGAGGAAGCACGGCAGTACACGTTCAACTTGCAGGATACGCTGGAATGGGTCGCGGCGACCCCCGATATTCGCAGTCGCAGCGATCGCATTCACGGCTTGATCGAAAAGGAACGCGAACGACGGGTGCGCGTATCAGCGGCCCTGGCCGAGATCGAGCAAGCCGGCAAATTCGACGATCCCACCTTTGCCTCGCTCAACGAGGCCGAACGTTTGATCAAGGCCGCTCAGACGCTTGAGCTCAAGCCGAATGACCTGACCCAGGTGACCGCGCTCAGCCAGAACATCGTTGAGGCGCGGAAAGTGGTACAGTCCAAACTCGATCAGGCGTATCAAGACGAGATCACCCGCCTCGAACAACGCACGAAGGCACTGGCCGAATCGCTGCAGACGGGTGCCGATGTCAAAGCGACCGCTGGCAAGCTGGCTCAAGAGATGCGCGACTTGCGCGGCCGGAGCGGCCTAGTCAGCGCGGGGTTGGTCGCCAAACTGGACGTACTCATCTCGCAGCAAGGACGGTTGTCGCGCGAGGCCGATGAACGAGTCGAGGTTGCCCACGCCGTGGAGCGGGTCGTGCAGGCAGTCCCGAATCTGGTGACCTATCGTGCCGCGCTGGCGAATTATTCACAGCTCTACAGCGGCACTCCCCGCGCGAACCAATTTCTCACTGCCGACAAAGAGTCGACGCTCTGGCAGGCCATCGAACGGTGGAATCAATTTGTCGAGCACGTGCCGACAACCGAGTTTGCTCAGATCAAGCCCGAGGATGCACGAAAACTACTCGCAGACTTCAAGCGATTGCAAGCCGACGAGATTGTGGCAAAGCTGCCGGGTATGGACCTGATTGCCGCTCGCGTGCCGTACCTCGAATCGATTGCGTCACGGACCGAGGAGTCCCGCGGGCCGACCCAAAAGCTGAAAAGTCTGCTGAACGATCCGTCGATCACGGCTCTGCGCATGATTCAGGTAACCCAGCCCAACGGCAGCGTGAAGAAGTACTATCTGCTCGAACCGCCAGTGGTTAACGGCGCGCAGGTGACGCTTCGGATCGTTTCCGGTTTCGAGCTCGCCCGCACTAATAAAGTCGTGCAACTGGAGCAGATCGTCAAATCGGGAACAGCACTCGATTCCGCACCGCCGCACGTCGTGCTTGCTCAGCGGTTACAACCGATGTTGTCGACCGAGCAACTGGCACGTGGTTGGGAACAAGCATTTTTCGAGGCTCTCGAAACCATTCAGGCAGCAACCGACATTGAGCCTTTGGTGCAACTACTGTTTCTGCAACGGGTCCTCGAGGCGGGCAGCAATGGCAGCTCGATTTTTGCCAAACGGACCGCGGCGATACGCGAGGCAATCGTCGCCGCCGAGATTCAACTGACGGTCAACTGGCTTAATCCCGACGATCAAGCGGCGGGCCTGGAACGACAGAAGGCGCTGAGTTTGCGGCAGCGATTGCCGGCGATCGCCGAGCTGCGCACCGTGGTGAATAGTGAATTGAACGCGTTAAAGCAGCCGTGGCTGGACCGCTATCAGTGGGTCGGCTGCCTGCTCAAAGACGATCAGCCCTCGACCGCGTGGCGCTGCGCCACACGCACCACGAACAATCTATCTGGCGAACTGATTGTGATGCTTCGTGACGGCGCCGACGACAAGATCTTGATCGAGCGGATTGGCAAACTTCAAACCGGGACCGCGGTGCTCGACAGCGCCAAGATCAGCGCCCTGAGCGAAGGCCGCGCGGTATTCGCGAGAGAAGAGAGATAAGTCGCTAAGAAGCCGCGAATGCTGTAGTAGAACCAACGCCCGGTGCCGGAACGACTTCCGACTTTGTGGGTGCCGCTACAGTTAAAGTGAAACTGCACTAGAAGTAGAGCCTTCCAAAATGCGAGACGCTCGCAATTGCAGTCGACATTGGCTGAAAGCGATTAACTCGCAATCAGTTTGATTGCAGGCCCTGGCCCAAAACCCAGTGCCAGACAACTGAGATTTCTGCACGTTTATCCGCTTTCTTCGACACTCACCAATCCGTCACCGCGCCGTCGGCGGTGAACGAGCGTTGCAGAAGTTCTTGCTGGAACGGGTGTTTACGGACCTCGGCTTCGTTGATCTCGATGCCCAGGCCGGGTCGCGTGCTCGGTCGAACGATGCGGCCTTGCGGTTCGACGACGAACCCTTCTTGCACGACGTCGGCCCGCCAGGGGACGTCGAGATGCACGGCCTCGCAGATGATGTAGCTGGGCGTGGCAAAGCCGAACTCGAGACTCGCCGCCGTGCTGACCGGGCCTTGCGGATTGTGCGGCGCGAGCGCCACGCGATACGCCTCGGCCATCGCCGCAATCCGGCGCACTTCGCTGAGCCCGCCGCAGTGCGTGATGTCGGGCTGCAAGATGCTGCACGCTCGTCGTTCGAGAAAATCGCGAAAGCCATGCTGACTGATGAGTCGTTCGCCGGTGGCGATCGGCGTGGCGACAGCCCGTTGGATCTCGGCGATGCCGTCGACACTCTCGGGCCAACACGGTTCCTCGAACCAATACAGCCCGTACGGTTCGAGCGCTTTGGCGAACATCAGGCCCATCCGCGGCGACGGTCGCGCGTGGCAGTCGACCATGATATCGATCGAGTCCCCCACGGCATCGCGCATCGCAGCGACACATTTCTCGGCGTATTTGATCGGCTTCAAGCCTTCGATCGGCATAGTCTCGGGGACGGCCATGCTCTTGAAGGCGGTGAAGCCATCGGCCACGGCTTGATGTGCGAGTTCGCCGAAACGCTTGGCGTCGGCCGGGTCGGTGTCGTAGAAGTCTTCCATTTTGCCGCCGCCCAAGTGGCAATAGGTGCGAATGTAGTCCCGCACCGGTCCGCCCCAGAGTTGGTGACACGGCACGCCGTGGACCTTGCCCATGATGTCCCACAGCGCGAGATCAATGCCGCTGATCGCCGTGCCACGGATGATGCCGTTACCGTGCCAAAAATGTTGGCGGTACATCATCTGCCACAAGTACTCGACGCGGCGCGGATCCTCGCCGATGACAAGCTCGGCAATGTCTTGGATCGCACCGACCACGGCGCGGGTATGCCATTCGAGCGTCGCCTCGCCCCAGCCCCACAAGCCCGGCTGATCGGTGAGGACTTTGACAAACACCCAATTGCGCATCCGCGCGTGACAGACGTGCGTCTCGATGCCCGTGATCTTCATGTGCCTCAATCCTCTGCTTTCAGCTTTCAGCTCTCGGCTTTAAAAACTCCAGCTGCCGTTCCACATACTTGGCGAGCAAGTCGGTCTCGATGTTCACGGCGTCCCCCGGCTTGAGCAACCCCAGCGTGGTGACTGCCAGCGTGTGCGGGATCAATGCGACACTGAAGCGATCGTGTTC
>JAEUIL010000101.1 GCA_016794255.1 Planctomycetaceae bacterium
GACGAGCCACGAGCGCCTGCTGACACCACAGATGCTTGCCATATCGCTCGCGCATGTGCTCCGGTTCGCGCGTCAGATCAAACGCCTCTTGCGCACGTCGGCCCAAGAGCATGTCGACGGCCTGCTGCTGATAATGCCCGAGCGCCGCCATCGAGCCCCCTTGATCGAGGTCGGCCCGGAGGCGATCGAAATCGGATAGCAAAGCCCGACGTTGATACAGCCGCTCGCTCGTCAGTCCGGCCGAGAACTGAAACATCTCGCCACCTGCGACCGTGCCGCTGTCTTCACCCACGTTTGAATACACCGGCAGCGAAACCGCTTGATTCGCTAAGAACGGGTCGTAACGTTTGCCCAAGTATCCGGCAAAGGCCAAATGCGACTGCGACTTCATGAACGCCACATAGGGTGGCATCGCCGGGTGATTGGGGCCGTGATGCTTGGCAATCACCGAAGCTAAAGCAGGGTACTTCTCGGCCTCGGGGTTGGTGCGTCCCTCGGCTCGCAAGTTGCCGGTTTGAAACACCTTATTCGGCTCATGGTTGCTGTGGCGAGCATCCACGCTGCGAATGATCGTGAACTTG
The DNA here is from genome assembly GCA_016794255.1 of Planctomycetaceae bacterium. Classification (GTDB taxonomy): domain Bacteria; phylum Planctomycetota; class Planctomycetia; order Pirellulales; family PNKZ01; genus JAEUIL01. The sequence continues at coordinate 582 of JAEUIL010000101.1, forward strand.
TCGAGCATCGCCGCTTGCTTGGGCAAGTGCTCGCAGATCACGACGCCGGGCAGCTTGGTTTGCGTCACATCGAAGGGACCGCGGTTCATCTCAGGCCGACCGGGCTTGGGATCCCACGTGTCGATGTGACTTGGCCCACCTGCCATCCACAGCAGAATGCAACTCTTCGGCGACTTCGTAGCTCCGCCGTTGGAGGCCGCTTCGGTCCGCTTGCGGAGCAAATCGGGCAAACTCAGCCCGGCGATACCGGCCATGCTCGCCTTGACCATCCCACGACGATCGACGACCGCCACACCCTCGCGCGATCGGCCGTTGAACGCGCCAAACGCGTGTTGACCATGTTGCAGCGGGCGGCAAATCGAACCAAACATCATTTCGCTCCCAATCCATGTGGCGGACATGTCTAACGTATCGACCGAGGCTGATGCAATCAAGAGAATTACTGCCGTTGGTCGCTCTTGGTACACTACGCGACCGCACTTTTGCCCGTTTCCCGCGCGGATCGCATGTCGAACGCTGTCACCGTCCCGCACCGCCGTCGAGTCGCACCAATCGTGGTGGCGATCTGCTGGTTGCTGGCGGTCGGGCTGTTCGTGGCGTTGATCGTCCGTCGATCGCAGGGGCAAGATCTCGGCCAGGAAGTGCCGGCCTTGACCACGTGGATCGTGCGCGGCTCGGCGCTCTTTGCCATCCTCTTCTGGGTTGGGCTGATTCTATACGGGGGGCGACTCACGGCGGCGATCGGGGTGCATGGTTTGGCGGTGATCGGTGCGGTGTCGTCGCTGCACTACACGGTCGGGGCTATCTCGCGCATCGGCGGACAATTGCTTCAAGGGATCATGGGACCCTACGCGGTCTTTATTCACGGCGTGGGTGACGAGGCGATTCCGTGCTTCTTGTCAGCGATTCTCGTCGTACTCCGTCCCAAGCCCGGCACGGTCGGCGTTTCGCAGCTGACGGTCTTTCTGCTGATGGTCGTCACCAGCGGCACGATCGGCTTCACGGCCCTGTTGTTCATCAGTACATCGGTGCTTCTGCATGAAGTGCTCTTGGCCGTGCTCGGTGTGACGGTCGGCTCAGTGGTCCCCACGCCTCGACCAACCGCGCCGGCTCACGTGAGCCTCCGCATCGCGCTCGCCATCGGACTCGCCAATGGTGCCGTGCTCTTCGCCCAATTCGCGTATTACCGATTGATGTATCGCTTGCAGTTCGACGAGTGGTATGTGCTGAGCGTGGCCGGCGTGACGGGCGTGGTCTATGGCACGATCGGAGCCGCGCTCGGCGTCATCTCAGGTTACCAATTACGCAGGAGCTCGCTATGAACGACGCTCCGGCCGTGATCATCGAGCAGGCCACGTTCACCTATCCCGGCGGACGCGAGCCGGCGCTAGTCGACGTGTCATTGCAATTGCAGCCCGGCACGCTCACGGTCATCTCAGGCCGCACCGGCTCGGGCAAGAGCACGCTGCTCAAGCTGCTCGCCGGTTGGATTCCGCGTTATTCGTCGGGCACGCTCACGGGGAGTGCCGAGCTGGTCGGTCACGATGTACACGACAAGCTACCGCCCGGGTTGATCGGCTATGTATTGCAATCGCCCGACGATCAAATTTGCACGACGAGCGTCGAGTCCGAAGTGACCTTTGGGCTCGAGAACCTCTGCCTGCCACACGACGAGATCAAGCGTCGGCTCGACGACGCGCTCGCGCTGTGCGAGTTGACCGACGTCATCGATCGCCATCCGCAACAACTCTCGGGTGGTCAAAAGCAACGTTTGATCTTAGCCGCGACGTTAGCCATGCAGCCGCGATTGATCGTGCTCGACGAACCACTCAGCCAACTCGATCCGGCTGCCGCTCACGAGTTGATCGAGCTACTCGCGAAGCTCAAGCAGCAAGGGCTTACTCTCGTCGTGGCCGAGCATAGGCTGCATGAGTTGTTGCCGATCGCTGACCAACGCGTGACCATTGAGAACGGGCGACTCATCGACGTGCCGCGAGACTGTCAGCCCCTCCGCGCTACCGCTGCGCAGTTCGCGGCTTCCGACGAACTACCCGTTGCCGCGGCGATTGCCAACCTCAGCTTTACTCACCCGCGGGCTCAATCTCCCGTGTGGCACGACGTGTCGTTCGTGTTGCGAGCTGGTGAGCGAACGGCTCTGGTCGGTCCCAACGGCTCGGGCAAGAGTACGCTGCTGGCGGTGCTGGCCTCGGTGCGTCATCCGAACTCCGACAATCGCGTGCTCAACTTCGCTCCCAATGGCGTACCGTGGGGCCTCGTGCCGCAGAATCCCGACCTGCTGCTGTTCAATGCCACGGTGTTCGATGAGTTGGTTTACACGCTGCGCCGGTTGCGTTGGTCGCCGGAGCAGATCACCGAGCGCGTGCTATACTTGGCCGATGCGCTCGCGCTCGCCGACAAACTCGCTGAGCCGCCGCAATCGCTCAGCCAAGGACAGCGTTTGCGCGTGGTCGTGGGGGCCATGCTCGCGGCGCGACCCCATGTGCTGCTACTCGATGAGCCGACAACCGGCCAGGATCCCGACCAAGTCTCCCGATTGATGCAGACAGTCACTCAAGAAATGGCATTCGGACCATCGGCAAAACACGGGCTGCGAAGCGTACTGTTCTCCACACATGATCGACGCATCATCGCCCAATTCGCGGATCGAGTGCTCGTTCTCGCCAACGGGAAACTAGCCGCCGACGTGACCGTCGAGCAATTCCTGACCAGCGAAGCGTTGCAGAGGTTGGCCAGTTGGGGTTCGGCTAACTCACGGAGGGCGTCATGAACAACGCGTTCATCGTCGCCCACACCGCGCCTCGGCCGTGGCTCGTGCGTCTCGATCCACGATTAAAACTGGCGTGGCTCGTAGCGATTTCACTCGTCGCCGTAGCGGTCGACTCATTCATCGAGCTCAGCGCCCTATGTTTGTTCGCCGCGTTACCATTGCTTGGTCTACGCTTGAGTTCACGAGCAGCCGGCGTGCTTGTCGGCTTGATCGCGCTCTCGCTATGGAGCACGATGCTCAGCCAAGGCATTTTCTATAAGCCCGAGGGACGAACGGTAATCGTCGACCTGCCATGGTTGCAAATCTCGCTCGAAGGCTTGTTCTACGGTGCTCAACAAGGCCTGAGATTTGTCGCCGGCGTGATCGCCGGTGCGGTGACCATGATTACTACGAGTCCCGAGCGCTTGCTGGCGGCGTTGGTTTGGTTGCGCATTCCGAGCGCGATCGGCTTTGTGGTCGTGTCGGCCTTGCGGTGGTTTCCGACGCTGATCGACGAATGGGCGGCGATCCGTCGGGCTCGGCAACTACGCGATGGCGGCGTACAAAGTGGAGTGCTTGCCACTTGGATCGGCGAGTTCGGTCTGTTCATGCCACTGGTGGCATCCTCGTTGCGGCGAGCGTCAACTCTGGCCACGTCGGTGACGGCCCGCGGCTTTGATCCCGGCCGGGAGCGAACGTTCTATCCCGAACTTGTGATGCCGCTCGGCGAGTTGATCGCGTGTGCCTTGCTCGGCCTAGCCACTGCGGCGATCTGCGCGGCGAAACTGATCGCACTTCGCGGCGGCTCACTGGGTTAACCAACCCTTGCCCGCAGTCGCAGCATTGCTGTCGCAGCCGCAGAGAACTCGGCAACAACCCGCAAAGTTTTCCCAATCTTCCTGTCGATAATAGGGACGAT
>JAEUIL010000108.1 GCA_016794255.1 Planctomycetaceae bacterium
CCGTGAGGTGCAGCAGATCACGCTCGTAGGCGCCTCGAACGGTGCGGCGATCTTCGACTTGGGCGGCGCTCGGTCGTCGTCGATCAACTGGAACGCGGTCACTGCCGGTACGCTCCAAAGCACGCTCGAAAGTATTGCCACGGTCGGTGCGGGGAACGTGACGGTCATTGGACCCTCGGCAGCCTCATCAACCGCCACCTACAGCATCGTGTTCAACAACAATCTGGCCGGGATCAACCTGCCGCAGCTGCTTTTGAATAACGCCGGCTTCTCAACCGCTTCGCTCACGTTTGCTCAGCAAAGCGACGGGGCGCTGTTCAACGAGGCCCAACGACTCGCGTTTAGCGCGAACTCTGGGACATTCACGCTCGACTTCGATGGCCAAACTACGGCCGCGATCGCCTTCGACGCCACCAGCGGTGCCGTGCAATCCGCCCTCGAAGCCCTCGCGAACATCGCTACGGGCGACGTGCTGGTTACGGGCACGCCCGGTAACTTCGGCGTCTATTTCACCGGTGCGCGGGCCAACCAAGACGTGGCCGAGTTGGTGATCGACTCGGCGGCACTCGCCAATACCTCGGGCGTTACGGTCACGACGACACAGGATGGTGACGGACTCGGGATCAACGAGGTGCAAGCCATCTCGTTCTCCGCGACATCGGGAACTTTCACATTGACGTTCGATCGTGATCCAAGCGTTGGAACCGATTTGGCGATTACCGCGCCGTTGGCCTTCAACGCCACCAGCGGCGACGTGCAAAATGCCCTGCAAGCAATCGCGGGCGGAAGTGGAGTTACGTTCACCGTCACTGGTACACCCGGAAACTTCACAGCTACGCTCGGCCATGCTGCCTTTACGAATTTTGATCCCCTAGCCTCGAGTAGTTTCTTCAGCTCACCGGTTACGGGACTTTCTGCAACATCCGTTCAGGGTGATAACTTTGGCGATGAGCAACAGACCTTGCAACTGATGAATGTCACGGGGGGTAGTTTCCGCTTGGCGTTTAACGGCATGACTACTGCTAGCATTCCGTCTTCGGATAATGCGGCCTCGGTACAAGCTGCCTTGGAAGCGTTGCCGACGATTGGTACCGGTAACGTCAACGTGACTGGTTCTGCCGCCACGGGCTTTATCATTCGTTTCACAGGCGACTTGGGCAATCGCGACGTTGCCTCGATTGTGCCGTTCAACGTCAGTTTGACCAGCGGGTCGGTACCGGTGATCGCCGCCGGCACCAGCACTGTGGGCATCTCGCCCGAGTCAATCACCGGCATCGTGATGGCTCGCGGATTGACCAGCGGCGGTTTACTCGACACAGGCAACAACGTGCTACAGATCATCGGTGCCACGCCGTTGACCTTGGCAAACTATGTGTCAAATCTCTCGTCCAATGCCAACTTGTTGACCGATACGGCCGCCGCCGCCACCGTGGCCGGGTTAATCGATTTCAACGCCGGTAATAAAGCGATTGTCGTTGCCGATACGATCCACGGCGGTCGCGCGGCCGACCTGGTTGTGACGGCGCTGATCAGCGGCCAACATGCCCAATTCAACAAGTCGGGTACCGGACATTTGCAACTGACCGCCGCCAACCGGTTTGGCAACTTGGTACAGCCGCTAGGTGGTTTGTTGTCGTTGGCCGGCGCTAGCGGTGCGCTGCTGGGGGTCAATGCCGTCACGATCTCGGCCGACGCGTCATTTGTCGTCGACAATAGTGGCCCTGTGAATAATGACCGGCTTGCCAACGCCATCAGCCCGTTGGCTGTGCCGACCATTACCATGGCGGGCGGCACGCTCGAGTTTATCGGCAACTCAAGCGTTCCAGTTACCGAATCGATCGGCAATTTAACGGTAAATGCGGCCGTCAATCAGCCCAGTACGATCAAGATGACAAACCAGGTTGGACAGCCGTTGCAAGTCACCGCGGCGACCCTCGCATTCGGTGCGGGTGGCACGGCCATGTTTGTGGGCGGGGCCGATGACCTGGGGACCGCCAATAACCAGCTCCTCTTCACCAACGCGCCAACCTTGGTCAACAACACGCTTGTCAATGCGTTACTCGTCGGCACCAACGGCCTGGAGTTCGCGACGCATAGCGCTGGTGTGGGCCTCATGGCTGCGCCGTTTGTGACCGACATTAACGCGGCCACGGCCACCCAAAACGTCAAAGCGACGAGTAGTCAAACGCTCGCTGCCAACAAGACGATCAATGGTTTGATGCTCGTCGGCGACGGGATCACGATCGACGGCCCTTTCACGCTCGCCTCGACCCAGGCGGCCAAGATTGTCAATGTCGGTGGCAACAACAGGATCGAGACCACGGGGCTCAATTTCGGCGCTGCGGCGAACGTGTTGCTGCAAACCGAACTCGGTAGCGGCCTCACGATCACCTCGAACGTCCAAGGGACCGGCACGCTCCGCAAGGAACTGAGCGGTACACTCACGCTCAATCCGACCACCTCCAGCAGCGTCTACAGTGGCTCGCTCACGGTCAACCAAGGTGTTGTGCGAGCTCAGAACAGCAGTGCATTCGGCACGTCGGCCGGCGGCGTGTTGGTGAGTAGCGGTGCCG
>JAEUIL010000112.1 GCA_016794255.1 Planctomycetaceae bacterium
CACGAGCATCGTTCCCGAGCCGATCGCCGAGCGTAACGAGAACTGGACCACGTTCTCAGGAGCGTCGCGCCGGCAACACATTGCGTCGGGCCTCGTCGACATCGATCGGATCGAGTGGCAACAGTCGCTCCGCTATCCCGCGCCAGCCGCCGAGTACCGCTCGGGCCCACGTCGCGTCGGCGAACTGGCCAAGACGCCGCTGAGTTATCATCCCATCGTGGTGAACAGCCGCGTCTTTGTGCTCACCAAGATGCGTGAAGACGACCGTGATCGCTCGAAGTACGTGCAAGACTTGCAGGTGTTCGATCTCGGCACGGGCGAGCCCGCCTGGGGTCCCGATCATTTGCAATTGCAGGTGGGCCAATCGACCTCGAGCCATCACACGCCGCCGCTGGGCGTGGCTCGGTACACGCTCACCGTTCACGGCCATAAACTTCTCGCCCGGATCGGCAATCCGGTGACGTGTGTTCACTCCGGCAATCAATTCGTGCCGTTGCCGCACTCGATCGTCTGTCTCGACATTGAGCAAGAAGGCAAGATTCTTTGGACGATCAATCCGCCGGAAGAGAAAACCGCTTTCGAGGGGACGCCGATCTGCGACGGAGCCAACGTCTTCGTGGGGTTGCGCTCGGGCGGTGACGTGCGACCGCAGGCGCATGTCGCCTGTTACGACGCGCAGACCGGCGCACTGCGTTGGAAGCGGTTCATCGCCTCGGCCGAGACCCCCGGCCAAGGCCAGTTCGACGAGATTACGAACAACCTGCTCACGCTCGATGGCGAACGACTGTATTACAACACCAATCTCGGCGCGGTGGCGGCACTCGACACACGCGACGGTCACGTGGCCTGGGTGTATCGCTACCCGCGTGCGCAGAAGCAAGCCACCTTTGACGCGCCGCTGAATTTTTCGCGCGATCTGACCCCGTGTCTGGTGGCGAATGGACGCGTGTTCGTCGCGCCGAACGATACGAATCGGTTGTTCGCCCTCGATGCCGAGTTCGGCGAACTCTGTTGGGAAACCAGTCACGCCGAGACCGCGGTGCATTTGCTCGGTGTCGTGGATGGCATGTTGGTGGCCAGCGGCGACGCGTTGCAGTTCTTTCGAGCCGAGCCGAAAGCCGTGCATGCCGGCGATGACGTCGCCACGTGGCAACATGGCGGCAAGCTGATCGGTTCGTTCGCGGATGGCGACAAGCAAGTCGGCTATGGTCGTGGCGTGATCGTCGGCCATCAGGTCTACTTTCCTACCCGCGATGCGATTTGGGTCTTCGACACGCAAGGTGCCGCGCCCCGCAAAGTGCGCGACATTGAGCTGCCGCAGACACGCGGTGCCAAGAGCGGTAATCTGGTCGTCGCGGATGGCCATTTGTTGATCACGACGAATGACGAGCTGTTTGCGTTCCGGATAGAGAAAGAAAGAGGTGAGTAGGTGAGTAAGTGAGTAGGTAGGGGACGCGGTGCTTAGTGCTTGGTGCTTAGTGCTTAGTTGAAGACATTGCACCGATCCGTTAACGCCCCCAGCTCGCTTGCGGTTTCGCGCCTTATCACCAAGCACCAACCACCAAGCACCAACCACCAAGCACCAAGCACCAAGCACCTACTCACCTACTCACTCTCCTTCCACCTCCCCCGCCATGCTCCACGACGACGACGTTCAAGCCGTGCAGAAACTGAACGAGGCCTACCGCCGTATCACGCTCGAATTGGGCAAGGTGATCGTCGGTCAGCAGCACGTGATCGAAGAACTGCTGATCGCCATGTTCGCCCGCGGTCACTGTCTCTTGGTCGGCGTGCCGGGCTTGGCCAAGACGCTGCTCATTCGCACGTTGGCCGACACGCTGTCGCTCAAGTTCAGTCGTGTGCAGTTCACACCCGACCTGATGCCGTCGGACATCACCGGCACCGAGGTGATTCAAGAGGACAAAGTCTCGGGCACCCGCGAGTTCAAATTCTTGCCGGGTCCGATCTTCGCGAACATCGTGCTGGCCGACGAGATCAACCGCACGCCGCCCAAGACGCAGGCCGCGCTGCTCGAAGCGATGCAGGAACATCAGGTCACGGTCGGCGGACGTCGCCACAAACTCACTGAGCCGTTCTTTGTCCTCGCGACGCAGAACCCCATCGAGCAAGAAGGGACGTATCCGTTGCCCGAGGCGCAGCTCGATCGGTTCATGTTTAATACCTTTGTCGACTATCCGACTGAAGACGAAGAGTTGCAGATCGTCAAGCAAACGACGGCCGACATTCATCCGCAGATCACGCCGGCCTTGAGCGCCGAGGAGATCATGGCGTTGCAGCAGATCGTGCGGCGCGTGCCCGTGGCCGATCATGTGAGCCGATATGCTCTAAAGTTGACTCGGCTCACGCGGCGCGAGCATGGCGATGTGCCCGACTTCATCAAAGACTATGTCAGCTGGGGCGCGGGACCCCGGGCGAGCCAGTATCTTGTCCTGGGCGCGAAGGCCCGAGCGGTGCTGTACGGCCGGTACTTTGTGAACTGCGAAGACATTCGTGCCGTGGCGTACCCGGTGTTGCGGCATCGGTTGATGACGAACTTCAACGCCGAGGCCGAGGGGCTCAAGCCCGACCATATCATTCGCAAACTGATTGACCTGATACCCTCGACGGACGAGGACGAGTCGCGTGGACCAGTCACCGAAGTATTTAGACCCGCAGACGCTGGCTAGTATGCATGGGCTCGAATTGCGAGCCCGGCATATTGTCGACGGCTACGTCTCGGGCGTACACCGCTCGCCGTATCACGGCTTCTCGATCGAGTTTGCCGAACACCGCGAGTATGTCCCGGGCGATGATCTGCGCTATGTCGACTGGAAAGTCTTCGGCAAGACCGACAAGTTCTACCTCAAGCAGTACGAGGAAGAGACCAACCTCATCAGTTATCTGCTGCTCGACACCAGCGAAAGCATGCGGTTCAAGAGCGATCGCGCGGCGTTGTCGAAGCTCGAGTACGCCCAGTGCATCGCCTCGTCGCTGGCGTATCTCGTGTTGCAACAGCAAGACAGCGTGGGACTCGTGACCTTCGACCGCGAGGTGCGGGCTTTGGTCCGCGCGAGCAGCAACCCCTC
>JAEUIL010000230.1 GCA_016794255.1 Planctomycetaceae bacterium
GGCAATCGGCCTTTACGCCCCACGCTGGCACAATCTATAACCACGCTCCGAGTCGGCAGGATGCTGGCTCGTCACTTCGCATCACGGAGGAGTCCCGACTATGTCGGATGTCGTGCGTTTAGGAATGGTTGGCCTCGGCGGCTGGGGCAAGAATGTCGTCCGCAGTTTCGCCCAAGCGCAGAACTGCCAACTGAAATACATCTGCGACGCAAGTCCGAAGTCGCTCGAGCAACACTCGAAGCTCTTCCCGCAAGCCACGCCCACGCAAGATTTTCAGGCGATTCTCAACGATCCTGAAATCGACGCCGTCTCGATCGTCACGCCCGCTCCGATGCACTACGACATGGCCAAGGCCGCGCTCTTGGCCGGCAAGCATGTCTATGTCGAGAAACCGATGACGCTGCAAAGCGATCATGCCCAGGAGTTGTGCGAGCTCTCGGAATCACTCGATCGCAAACTGATGGTCGGGCATTTGCTCGAGTATCACCCCGTGGTCGACATGATGAAGAAACGCATCGACTCGGGCGAGATCGGCGACATTCACTATATGTATTGCCAACGCCTGAACTTGGGCGTGGTGCGGCAACATGAGAACGCGTTCTGGTCGCTCGCGCCGCATGATATCTCGGTGATTTTGTATCTCTTCGGGCAAGAGCCCGACGGGATCGTCGCCTCGGGCGAGTGCTTCTTGCAGCCCGGCATCGAAGACGTGGTGTTCGTCAACATGCACTTCCCCGATGGCCGGATGGCGCAGATCCATGTGTCGTGGCTCGACCCGCACAAGGAACGCAAGATGGTCGTCGTCGGCTCGCAGAAGATGCTCGTGTTCGATGACATGCAGGCTTCCGAGAAGTTGCGAATTTTCGACACCAGCGCCAAGGTCGACGCCGGTCCGGTGAATGCGATTCAAGCGATCACGTTGCGGCACGGCGACATTGTGTTGCCGCGCGTCCCGGCCACCGAACCGCTCATGATCGAGACGCAGCACTTTGTCGACGCGATCCGCAACAACACCACGCCGCGGAGCGATGGCCGCGATGGTTTGCGCGTCGTGCGGATTCTTGAGCAAGTCGATCAGCAGCTCCGCTCGCTGCCGAAGACGCATCGGATCGATCAAGCCCGGCGAAAGGTGGCGTAGGAAGAAGTGGCGAGTGGTTGGTGGTTAGTGGTTAGCAAGATTAAACATCACGACGACCAACAAATTCGCACACTCAGCAGCATTACCTCGTCACCAACCACCAATCACTAGCCACCAACCACTCTTCTCCCATGAGCCAACAACCTTACTTCGTTCACGAGTCTTCCTACGTCGACGCGGGTGTGCAGATCGGCGATGGCACGATGATCTGGCACTTTTGCCACGTGCTGACCGGCACCAAGATCGGCGAGCAGTGCCGGATCGGTCAGAACGTGGTCATTGGGCCGAGCGTTAAAGTCGGCCGAAACTGCAAGATTCAGAACAACGTGTCGCTTTACAGCGGCGTGACCTTGGAAGACGACGTCTTCTGTGGTCCCTCGTGTGTGTTCACCAACGTGCTCACTCCGCGCTGTGCGTTTCCGCGAAATCGAGCCGAGGATTATCACACGACGCTGGTCAAGCGCGGCGCAAGCATCGGCGCTAATGCCACGATCGTGTGTGGCATCACGATCGGCGAGCATGCGTTGATCGGTGCCGGGGCTGTGGTCACCAAGGACGTGCCGGCTTATGCCGTGGTCTATGGCAACCCGGCCCGAGTGCGCGATTGGGCGTGCGAATGCGGCATCATTCTCAAGTTCAGCGGCGAGCACGCGACCTGCTGCGAGTGCAGCCGGCAGTATCGTCGCGCCAGTGAACGCGAAGTCGTTCGCATCGACGCTCCCGCTCAAACCAAAGCGGCCTAATGATCCTTCGTTCACGGCGCGAGCCAAGCTCGCGGCTTGGGTTGTAACCAAACACTAAACACCAAACACGAAACACTTCCTCCCATGATTCCCATCTGCGACCTGCAACAACAGTACCAACAACTGAAGCCCCAGATCGACGCGGCGATGCAGGCCGTGTGTGCCGATGGGAAGTACATTCTCGGGCCGAACGTGCAGGCCTTGGAAAAGGAGCTCGCGGCGTATTGCGATTGTGCCCACGCTGCTGGAGTGGCCAACGGCACCGACGCGCTGCATCTCGCCCTGCGGGCACTCCGCATCGGACCGGGTGATGAAGTGATCACGACACCGTTCACGTTCGTGGCCACGACCGAGGCGATCGGTATCGTCGGCGCGACGCCGGTGTTTGTCGACATCGATCCGCAGACGTTCAACATGGACGTGAACAAGCTCGAAGCTGCGATCACGCCGCGCACCAAGTGCATCATGCCGGTCCATCTGTACGGTCAGCCGTGCGACATGGACCCGTTGATGGCCATTGCCAAGAAGCACAACTTGTCGGTCGTGGAAGATTGCTGCCAAGCGATCGGCGCGACGTACAAAGGTCGCAAGGTCGGCTCGTTCGGCGACGCCGGTTGCATCAGCTTCTTCCCGAGCAAGAACCTTGGTTGCTTTGGCGACGGCGGCATGGTGGTCGCGAACAACAAGGAAGTCTTCGAGCGGGTCGAGATGCTGCGTCGCCATGGTGGCAAGGTGAAGTACCATCACTGTGAACTCGGCTTGAACAGCCGGCTCGACGAATTGCAGGCCGCCATCGTGCGGATCAAGTTCCAGCACTTGGTCGACTGGAGCAACGCGCGTCATCGTCATGCGATGCGTTACAACCGGCTGCTCAACGGCGTGACCGGCGTCATCACGCCGAGCGAGATTCGCGACGTGCGCTGCGTATATCATCAGTACACGATTCGCGTCGAGAACCGCGACGCGGTGTCGAAGCATCTGACGGCAGCCGGCATCGGCAACATGGTTTACTATCCTGTGCCGCTGCATCAACAAGAGGTGCACGCCGACCTGGGGTATAAGCTCGGCAGCTTCCCGATCTCGGAAGAAGCCGCGGCCCACTGCCTCAGCTTGCCGATGTTCCCCGAGTTGACCGAGGCTCAGCAAGACGAAGTCGTCGCGAAGTTGAAAGATGCCGTCGCCGCGACCAGCACGTTGCGGAAGAGTGCGTAGCGTTCGTCAGACAGGTCTCCAGACCCGTCAATGTTTCAAGTAAGACGGTTGATCGCAGATTGCCCCGGGGGGAGCGAACGAATGTGCGGAATTGCAGGGATCGTGAGTATTAATCGTCGCCCGGTCGATCCGGCGGCGATCAAACGCATGTGCGATGCGATTGCGCACCGAGGTCCCGACGACGCGGGCTATGCGTTCTTTCGCGCGGCCAACGACGGCGGCGAAGGTGGCGCGTGGTGCACGTTTGCCGATCCCAAGTACCGGCATGTGAACGAACACTTGCCCGTGTTCGGCAGCCAGTTCTTTCACGACGAAATGAACGCGAGCCACTTTTCGGTCGCGCTCGGTCATCGTCGGTTGGCGATCATCGATCTGACGCACTACGGTCATCAGCCGATGGCCAGCAGCGACTGCCGCTACTGGATCGTCTTCAACGGCGAGATCTACAACTTTCCGCAACTCCGCGACGAACTGGTCGCCCAAGGGCACATTTTCCGCACGCGCAGCGACACCGAGGTGATCCTGCACCTGTGGGAACAACATGGCCACGGCGCTCTCGAAAAGCTCGACGGCATGTTCGCGTTTGCGATCTATGACCGCGTGCAGAATGAGCTGACGCTCGCGCGCGATCGCTTCGGCGTCAAGCCCGTGTACTACGCGTTCAGTGGCGGTTCGTTGATTTTCGCCAGCGAGATCAAAGCGATCTTGGCCAGCGGCATGGTGAGCGCCGATATCAACCCGACCGCGCTGGTCGAGTATTTCTCGTATCAGAACCAATTCAGCCCACAGTCGTTGTTCGAAGGAATCAAGCTGCTCGAACCGGGCGAGTCGCTCACGGTGAAGCCCGACTCGTGGCGAATTGCACATCCTGAGCGATACCACCGCGGTTTTGCACCGGTGGACACGACGATCACCGATCCGCGCGAAGCTCAAGCGATGGTGGCTGATGCGTTCTCGCAGGCGGTCAAGCGTCAGCTCGTGAGTGACGTTGAAGTCGGCTCTTATCTATCGGGCGGCATGGACAGCGGTTCGATTGTCGCCGTCGCCGGCCGTTCGATCCCGCGACTCGTGACGTTTACCGGCGGCTTCGATCTGACGAACGTCAACGGTCTCGAGCAAGGTTTTGACGAACGCCGCAGTGCCGAGCAGCTCTCGCATCTGCTGCAGACCGAGCACTACGACGTGGTGTTGCACGCCGGTGATATGCCCGCCGCGATGGAACGCTTGACCTGGCACATGGACGATCCGCGCGTCGGTATGTGTCATCAGAATTGGTACGTGGCAAAGCTCGCCAGCAAGTTCGTGAAAGTGTGTCTCGCCGGGGCCGGTGGCGACGAACTGTTCGCCGGTTATCCGTGGCGTTACTCGAAGGGGATGAGCGCCGCGACGTTCGGCGAATTCGATCAACACTACTATCAGTATTGGCATCGGCTGTTGCCGGTGAACGAAATTCAGTCGCTGTTTGCTCCCGAGTTGCGACCCCATCACGCAGCGACGCGGTCGAGCTTCGACGGCATCATGGCCACGGCCCCCGAGTGGCGTGACGACTTGTCGCATGTCGAGAACATGGTCCAACGGGCGTTGCACTTCGAGTTCAAGACGTTCCTGCACGGCTTCCTCGTGACCGAAGACCGGATCAGCATGGCTCACAGCCTCGAGACGCGGGTGCCG